>NZ_JBHILW010000019.1:0-15639 GCF_042193565.1 Bartonella sp. SD1336NMGDW | reverse complement strand
TTAAACAGCCCGTTTTGTAAAAGAAGTCCAGTACAACCTGAATGCAAGCCTTAAGTGATGATCAACAATCCGCCATCTTTGCCTTTGCTTGGAACGGCGGGATTGTTTCCTCAACTAACCATTTCAATATTGTTCACCGTTGTTTTAATGAAGCGGTGACAGGAAATATCAACAAGCTTATGAGCTGTTTATTGTCAATAAATCCATTGAAAGAGGGGAATAATGAAGAAAATCTTAAAACTGTTGAGTTGTATAGCTCTGTTAAGTATCACTGGATGTGTTAACTCAATTCCCTCACTTTCTCCAGCATTATGGAGAAATAAAATACTTTTAGAATGTGGAGTACCGGACCTTAATAAGGTTGTGGCGCTAGATTTGAATCAATTTGCCAGTATTGAAATGTGTATGGCGCAATCAGGTTTTCGTCCTAGCTTTACAATACAAGATTGGTGTGAAAACCATAAATCGGACAACCTTCCCATATGTCGTCCTGGTGCTGTCATGCCTCAGCGAAGTGTTGAGAGACGCTTAAATAGCCCTTATTGTAAAAAACATTCAGAACAACTTGAATGCCAGCCTTAAGTCTTGCTTCAGCAGAGAAAGCTTTGAATTTACACCAAATAAAGCTCCAGGTTGATGAGCTTGAGAAAGCCTTGTCTGTCCTTACGTGACAAGGTTTTCTTTTTATGCTACGTCGCTTTGACGTTGCTGTTTCGCTTGCTCGATTACATTGATAAGATCTGATTGTAACCAACGCGATAAAAAACCAAATTTTAAAGGTTTTGGGAGAGATCCGTTGGTAACATGACGGCGGAATGTTGAGACACTCATATGAAGCAGTTTTGCACTTTCACGGTCTGTCAAAAGAATATCATTTTCTGTCATACTAAAATCCTTTCAAAAGTAAAAAAATGAGAACAAATCATAACCATTTATTAACCATATTTTGGTTCATTTTTTAAGGTATTTTATTTATAGAAAACAATATTTTATCATATAATTTCTGATGTGATACGTGATGAATCTTATTGAGAAAGAATGAGAGACAAGAGAGTTAAAGTTATCCACAGATAATGGGGTTATTCACCCCATATCTTAAGATTGACCAGTGACATAAGCCGCCCATTTATCCATATAGACACGGCGTTGTTCTAGATAGTCAGTGCGACGATAGGCACGCTCTACTTTACCGCCGACCGTATGACTTAGAATAGTTTCAGCGACCTCATAGGGGGCATCGGTTGTTTCAGCGAGCCAATTGCGTAAACTAGAACGAAAACCATGGGGGCATGCTTCAATTTTATTTTTTCTCATATACGCCGCCATCATCGTATGTGAAAGAGGACCACGACCGGTAAGTGAAAAGATGAAATCACTTTTAGAGATACAGCGGGCTTGTTCAATTACTTTTAATGCTTCAGATGATAAGGGCACGCGAAATTCTGTTGTAGTATCACGCTTTCCTTTCATATTCTCAGCAGGTATGATCCATATATCCCCATCAATTTGATCTTTATGAATAAGACGTAAAGGGTTAGAGCGAACCCCTGTAAGGATAAGCAGACGCAAAGCAAGATGTGTTATGTTTTGTGTTTTACAGAGGAACTGATAAAAAGCTGGTATATCTTTCCAATCCATTGCTGGTCTATTAATGATCTTATGACGTTGTTTTCCTAAGAGAGCACGTGCTTTTTCTGTTGCTTGTAAATCAACATCCAAACCCAAAGCAGCCGCATGTTTGAGACAAAGATTAAGACGTATCAATGCTATCTGAGCTGTTCCAGCTTTTGTATGCCAAATGGGAGAAAGCGTATCGCGTATCTCTGTTTGTGTAATCTCTGAAACGGGGAGGCAACCTAATTTAGGGAGAATGTAAAGCCGCAAAGGTGAAAACCAATCACTAGCCTTACCATCTCTTTTTAATTCGGCTTTACGACTTTCAAAAGCATCCACGGCAATGTCTTTTAAGTAATGGAGATTGCTTATTGCTTCACGCTTTTGTTTTTCACGTTCTTTAATAGGGTCACGCCCTTCACGTAAAACAGCACGCCACCCAGTTGCTAATTCACGGGCTTGTTTTAAAGAGACATGTCTTAAGGCACCCAATCCCATTTCACGGCGCCGACCATGAATGGTAAAACGGTAAATCCATTGAGCACCTCCATCTTTACGCTTATGAAGTAACAAGCCGGCACCATCATTATATTTGCCAGCCCCCAATGTTGCGACAGCCCTTGCATTAAGACGATTCATAAGAACCATTTTTACTCCTTTCTTGTACAAATTTTATCCATACACTCATCCCACTTGTTATGTGCAAGTAAGTGGTTTTAGTTGATTCAACATAAACAGATTTGAAATGAGAGAATCCTACGTTATTCGAGACTCTCATTCAACATACAAAACAGTGAATTATCATTATAAATCAATGTCTTGTAGACCGTGTAAGAGATACGATTAACAGCTCTTTTGCAGGTGCGGGTCGTTATGGGTCCGGTGCACATGCAGGTGTATTGGCAAATGAACTTGGTGCTTTGTCCACAAGTGCTACAGCAGACCAGTATAATCGTGATGCGGATCGCATGATGCAAGCCAATGCCATGATAGACCAAGCCAATCAAAATCAGTTGGGAGCCTCAAATAACTTCTTACAGGGTTATGGCAATGCCTATTCCAATACCCTACAGGGGGGAGGTGTGCTTGATGCCCACAATCAGAGAGTTGTTGATGCCAATCGTGAACGTTGGCTGGAACAAGACAATAGCGGCTGGAATAGGTTGAATATGCTTATGAACGCCGGTCATGGCTTTGCAAGGAATTACGGCACGACGACGAATAATAATACAGCCTCTATGATGCATGGTAACGACCCTTGGAAGAACGCTATAGGGATTTTAGCTAGTATTGCTAATTTTGCAGGAAAAAAGTGAGGTAGTTATGCAAAATAGTAACGATAACATTTTATCAAGACTTCTTAAGTCTATGCATGTAATGAGCCAATATGTACCACGTATACGTTTCAACGATCTAGAAGACGCCAAACAACAGGCAAAGAATTTACCTTATTTAACCCCTTCTTCCCCTATAGCAACTTTTGGTTCACAATCAAATCCTTTAGGTTTAGCTAAAAATACTTCACCTTTACCAGATGTAAGTTCGTCTTTAAGATCGGCAGGCAGAAAACCGTATGTACCGTCTTCAGTCCCTTCTTTACCAGTAGCGACCTTTGGTTCACAACCAAATCCTTTAGGTATGGAACCTTTGCCTAATGCAATTGAAACTTCAGATTTGGCATCATTGAAACCAAAGCAGTCTCAATTACCAGAGCCTATTTCATCTGTAGAACCACAGAAGTCTGTACAGCCACAACAGAGTACTGTTCCTCACCAAGATACTGGTTCTCAACAGAGTTTTTGGGATTACTTGCGTAGTCCTGAGTTTTTACAAAGATTATCAGATTATGGGATTGGTTATGCATTATCAGATGGGACGATAGCACAAAGTTTAGCGAATGGAGCTATGAATCTTCGTCGTGGTGATATGGAAAGAGAAAAAAGAGGGCAGGTTAACCAGACTGTCGAGTATCTAAAGTCCAAAGGCTACAGTGATGAAGAAGCTGCTATCATGGCACGGAATCCTCAAATGCTTAGTGCATTGCTTACAGGAGGTACAGATAGCATAAAACATTACAATGATGGAAGTTCGTTAGTACCGGATTCAACTTCTCCAACGGGATGGAGAGTGGTTCATCACCCTGATGGAAAAGCATATATGGACAAAGAACGAGAAGCTGCTTTACGTCAACATAAAAACTTGTATGCAAAGGTTTTGCTAGAAGATATTGATTATGTGCAGGAATACCTTGAGAAATTTAAGAATAAGGCGACAGGTAATATAGCTTTAGCTGCTAGCTACGCGTTCTCAACGTCCGAACAATCGGATGTACGACAGGTTTTGGAATCAATACAATCTCGTATAGGGCTTGACCGTATAGATCAAATGAAAATGTTATCGCAAAGAGGGGCGCTAGGACTTGGAAATGTTAGCGATAAAGATATTGAAATGTTAAAAGAGTCTCTTGGGAAATTAAATTTACGTATGTCTACACGAGAGCTTAAACGGCGTTTGTCAACAATAAAAGATGTTTTATCAAGACTGAACCCTGAAGTACAAGGTATTGTATTAGGTCATATTGAGGCTACAGAAAATAATATGAGAAATGCCGTTATGGCAGGAAATAGCCAAAATTCTACCAATCAGGCGGTCTCACAAGGAGATTTTTCTAATTTACCAGTTGTAAATAGCGGAGAAGAAGTGGATCGTTACCCCATAGGGACACGTCTTGGTTATGGAGATTTAGTGATAACTAAGGGGAAAATAAAATGATGCGCAACAAACATTACCGTATTGGTGATCGTGTACCAGAGCTTGGTGATGATGTTTATGTAGTTGGATATACTTCTGATTATAGACGCAATCAAGGAAATAAAACAACAGAGAATGCTTCACCTCACAAATACCGTATTGGTGATCGTGTACCAGAACTTGGTGATAATGTTTATGTAGTTGGATATACTTCTGATTATAACAATCGCTCTTATGAAAATGTTTCAGCGCCTCCAGAAATCACGCAAAGTGAAGCCTTTTGGAATTCTTTAAAGCATGGTCTCAGTTTTAATTTAGATGATGAAATTGCAGGGATCACAGCGGCGGGACGTGATGATGAGAATGAGAATGCACTAAATGCTTTTCGCAAGGGGCTGTACAGATATTGGTTATCTGGAGATAAGAAATACGAAGATAAGTATGAGAAAGAAGCCAATAGAATACGTGATTATCAACGTAGGATGAGTGATACGCATTATTGGACGTCTTTGTTAGGAAATGTTGTAGGGGCTGCTTTACCTTCACTTGCGACGTTAGGAACAGGAGCGGTTGCAGGACTAGCGGGGCGGATAGTGCCTTCTGCTACTTCAAAATTAGGTCAAGCATTTTTGAAAGCCGTTCCAACACCGGTAGGCACGGTAGGGAAACGGGTAGGCGCAGGAGTGAAATATGTAGGTGAGAAAGCAAGTCCGTTTTTAGGCATTACAAAAAACACAACACTTCCTCATTTGCTTAAAGTAGGAGCGGCATCTGGTGCATTACATGGAGCAGGTGAAGGTGTAGGGTTAGGTCACACACTTCAAAGTGCAGCAGTTGGTGGTGGTTTAGGAGCAGCAGGGACAGTGGTTGGCAGTGCTTTAGGTCATTTGGCTGGTTATCCGGTAAGTGGAATACGAAGACTTCTTTCTCCTTCTCATAAGCAAGGTGTTGCAACAGACACATTAAGAGAAATCAGTAAACATTTAGGTAAGGAGGCTTCTGAAGAGCTAGGAAACTCTTTTAAGAATGCAGTTCCTACCGATTACGTAGCTGATCATAGTCCTTTTTTACAGGATCTTGTTTTTGATATCGCGAAAAGAAACCAAGGAGCTTATCTTGATTTGACCAAAAGAGCTGGGCAGAGAGCGCTGGGAGGAGGGGAGCGTATTCATCAGGCAGCAGATGAACACTTTATTCCTCGTCAAAATGTTACAGGTTTAAAAGATGATCTTATCGCGAGTAGAGAAGCAGAATCACATACTCTTTACGAAATAGCCAAGAAAACGCCGATAGAAGAAAAATATTATGGTGCTCTTAATGAATTAATGAAGCGTCCATACTTCAAACAGGCTTATGATGAAGGACTAAAGCGGTTTATTACGGATGGCAACAACGTTAGTCCGTTTTCTTCTCAAAAATTTAGTCTCCTTAAGGAGAAACCAAACATGGGGGCTCTTCATAAGACTAAAGAGGTCGTCGATTTAATGATAAGGACCGAAAAGAGACAAGGAGATAATAGCCAAGTTCGCAGTTTAGTTGGTATCAAGAAAAAATTATTAGAGCTTATGGATGATATATCGTCTGAATATAAGAAGGGACGGGCATTATATCATCAATATAGTTCAGATGTAGATGCTATGGGCGAAGGAGAAAAAGTCCTTAGAAAGTCGGTTAATAAGGATAAATTCAGTAAAATTTTTGATGAATTACCAGAGGGACAACAAGAATACTTTAAAAAGGGATCAAGAGCAAAACTTTTACAAGGCATGAGTCAAACAAAAGATGAAGTGTCCAAGGCAAAGGAGATTTTTGGTACGAATGATCTATATGAACGATTTGCAAAGATTTATGGAGCAGATAAAGCTTCTGCTGTTAAGAAGGTTGTCGATAGAGAAGCTAATTATGCAGATTTTTATAACAGAATACCTAATCGTGTAGCGAATGAAAAGATCTCTTTTACGCATAATGTCAGTATGCCAACGGGTAAATTTGATGCAGCTATGCAAGCAGGAAAAGCAGCGGTGAAGGCTTCTTGGATTCCTTTCAAAGAGGCAGCGTTTAGAGAGCGTCAACGGATTGAAAAGGATGTTGTCAAATTGTTAACAGGGGGGACACAGATTCCGAATGATAAAATTGCAAAGCTCATTCAAGATATGATTAAAGCGCAAGAAAAGGGATACGCTACAAAAGAATGGGTGAAAAAGCTTTCTGCTGCTTTGCTTGGAGGAGGAGGAAAAGCATTGGCTGGTCAATTTAATATGCTGAGTACACCAAGGTAGAAGAGGATTAGGCTATGACCCGTTATAGTCCTTCTGTTAATCAAGCGATACGGTAAACGGCAGCACGTTACGGCTTGCCAGAGAGTTATTTATACCGTGTTGCGCAAGTTGAAAGTGGAGGCAATCCGAATGCAAGGAATCCCCGTTCCTCTGCTGGTGGGTTGTATCAATTTATAGACAGCACCGCCAAACAATATGGTTTGCAGGATCGTTTTGACCCCATGCAAGCGGCAGATGCCATGGGGCGGTTGACACTTGATAATCGCAATCATTTAAGCCGTCTGTTGGGAAGAGCGCCTAGTGAAGCGGAATTGTATTTAGCACATCAACAAGGGGCAGGAGGAGCCGCGCGTCTTTTGCAAAATCCCCATGCCAATGCGGCGCAAATTGTTGGCAGCAATGCGGTTGGCTTGAATGGTGGTAACAACGCTATGCGTGCAAGTAATTTTGTCAACCGTGTATTACAGATGTACGGAGGACAGCCTTATAGAGCAAGCCCTATAGCACAAAGTGGTTTTGGTAATAGGGACAACTTGTTAGAGGTTTTGAGGGCATTATTAGCATCACAAGAAGAAGCTTCGGAAGAAGAAGAGAGTGATGATGATAATCCTTTGATGACGCAATTCATGCGGGCGTTTTACGGACCATTTTACCGGAATTAGGATTTATGAGAGATGTCAACGATTTATGATTGGTCGCTTAGAGCGGCGGATAATACGCGCGTGGATGATTTGATTGATTGGTCCGAAGGACAGCAGCCTAGCAGTGTGAACACGAGCGCCCGTGTGATGATGCAAAGGATAAGTGAGTATTTGTCAGACACGGGTGGAGAGCTTGAAGGGGTTGTTACAAATGATCATGTCCAACAAACGAGTGTGATAAGGCTTGCAAGCACTTCACAGTTTTTAGAGTATAAGAATGGTATCGTTTTGCGCTTTATGGCGACGGGTAAGAATGTTGGCGCAACCACGATTGTCTTAAATGATTTAGATGGCAAGCCGGTTTATAAGGCAACGGAAACGGGTTTATCGCTTTTATCAGGGGGCGAAATCCAACAAGGGTGCATTTATACATTATTTTATAATGAAGATCATTGGCATCTTGTTAATCCTACCTCTATTCCTTTGGAAGAAGAAAGCAGTCTTTATCCCACGGGTTTTATAGGAACGTTTGGAATGCGCGGGATTCCAAAGGATTGGTTAATTTGCGATGGGAAGGCTTATTTGCGTCGTGATTATCGTGATTTGTTTGAGACAATAGGAACGGTTTGGGGAGAGGGGGATGGCGTTACAACGTTTAATGTTCCGGATTTTCGAGGGATGTTTTTACGGGGTGTTGATGGAGGGCGCAATATTGATGAAGGGCGTTCTTTTGCCAGTGTGCAAACAGATTTAATCGAGTCTCACCAACATCAAGGACAGAGCCTTTCGATGTCTCATTTTACCAGCAACGAAAACTTTTGGGATGGGAATACGACAGATGTATTGGGCTATCGTCTAGGCTTGTTTGGGGGGAGCTCTCTCGCGAATTTTATGGGTATAGAGCGTGAGAATTTAAGGAGTCACGTTGCAAGTCCTTATACTCTTGATGAGAGCCAAGAGGTTGTTTTGGAGAGCACTGGTGAGGGCGAGACGCGTCCAGTTAATGTGAGTGTTCTGTTTGCGATTAAGACATGAGGTTTAAGATGTCGACAATTTATGATTGGTCTTTAAATGCCTCCTTGAATGCCTATTGTGATGATTTGATTGATTGGTCAAAAGGACAACGTCCTAGCAGCGTGAATAACAGCGCCCGTGTGATGATGCAGCGTATGCGTGAATATTTATCCGATACGAGTGGTGTGATTGAAAGTACTTTTACGGTTGATGCTGAACAGCAGACGACGTTGATAAGACTTCAAAGTAAATCGCATTTTTTAGAGTATAAGAATGGGATATCAGTTTGTTTTAAAGCGAAGGGTAAGAATGTTGGGGAAACCGCAATTGCCTTGAATGATTTAGCCGGTAAGCCCGTTTATAAGGCGACGGAATTAGGCATTCGTGCATTATCTGGAGGTGAACTTCAAAGGGGGTGCATTTATAGCTTGATTTATAGGGATCATGCTTGGCAAGTTTTAAATCCTACACCTCTCTCTTTATCACAAGAACCGGTTATTCCCGTTTATCCTACGGGGACGATAGGGATTTTTGGGATGCAAGTTTTGCCAGAGGGCTGGTTACCCTGTGATGGGAAGGCTTATTTGCGCAGTGATTATCCTGCTCTTTATGATGCAATAGGGATCAGATGGGGTGGAGCTGATACTTGGAACAAGTTTAACGTTCCCGATTTGCGTGGTGTTTTTTTACGAGGTGTTGATGATGATCGCGAGATCGACCGCTTTCGTTATCTTGGCACTTTACAAAATGACGCTATGAGAAAGCATGACCATGGGGGGCAATCCTTTACGATTTTGAATGATGAAGATGAGGAAGAGAGTTGGTATGGTGATTTGACGATCATCTGGGGATATGTGTTGAATGACCAGCAAAGATTGAAACTTGCCGAACGTTTGGGCGTGAGGGCAGAGGATATACGCGTGCACCATAAGCTCGCCTTTCCCCATTCCCACCTTCATATGCGTGATGTTGTTTGGGCTCGTTCAGGTGTAAGTGAGACGCGCCCGATTAATATGAGTGTTGTGTTTGGAATCAAGACGTGAGGTTTAGATGTCCACGATTTATGATTGGTCTTTAACGGCATCTGAAAATGGTGGGGCTGATGCTTTAATTAATTGGTCAGAGGGACAGCACCCTAACACGGTTAATAATAGCGCTCGTTTTATGATGCAAAGGATAAGAGAGTATTTATCGGATACGGGCGGCGTGCTTGAAGGGATTGTGACGGTTGATAATAACCAAAAGATGAGCGTGATAAGGCTTCTAAGCCAATCGGCATTTTTAGAGTATAAGAATGGCATATCGGTTTGTTTTAAAGCGAAGGGCAAGAATGTTGGGGCGACAACAATTGCTTTAAATAATTTAGCCGGTAAGCCCGTTTATAAGGCGACAGAAACCGGTTTATTAGCCTTATCGGGAGGAGAGATACAAGATGGTTGTCTTTATAGGCTTGTGTATGATGAAGATATAACCGGTTGGCAAGTTCTCAATCCGACAAGGGGCAAAGTTTCTTCCTTAAAACGCTTACCTTCCGGTCTGATAGGACCGTTTGCAATGGAACGCTTGCCGGATGGTTGGTTGCCATGTGATGGGCGTGCTTATTCACGGTATGTTTATTGGGATTTATTTTGTGTCATAGGAACGACGTGGGGAGAAGGGGATGGCGCCACGACGTTTAATGTTCCCGATTTTCGGGGGATGTTTTTACGGGGACTTGATAATGAACGCAATCTAGACCCTTGGCGTTCTTTTGCAAGTCAGCAAGGCTGTTCTTTAAAAGCGCATGAACATTTTATAGGTCCGGAGTCATCAGAAGGTCTTTCTTCTCGAAAAAAACGAGATGTTTCTTCTTCTGAAGCTCACTTGCAAAGGCAAAAGAGAGCTATAGACGAAGAGTGTGTAGGTTTGAGTGGGGATAGCTTAAAGAAATGTCATGAAGAATTTGACCGAATAGTGGGCATTTCAGAGGTTCCATTTTGGTTTACAGAAAAAGATAAGCCGCCGCGTTTACCTTGGTTTATCAGGAGCCCGTTTGCTAATTTTTTATATTATTCCACGCCTATAACAGAAGGTCTAAATGACAGAGAGCATCATGAACATCACCTTATGGCAGAGAGGGTTGGTGGTGTTGAAACGCGCCCCGTTAATGTGAGTGTAGTTTATGGGATCAAGACATGAGGAGTTGAAATGTCATTAAAACCGTTTGCGATATCAGAGATTAGCGACCCGTCTCAAGTGCGGGTCGTTTTGTATTCTGGGGGAGGTTTTGTTCATGCGCCGCTTAATGGCGTTTTTGATTTACTGAAAGCCGCTTTTAAAACAGAGCTTGATGGTTCACTGAAAGATTTAGAGAAGCGCTTAGAGGCTTTAAGAGAAGAGTTTGAAGATTTGAAAGAGTGTTCATTAGACGAAGTACTCTGAATGATGTGAGGACGAAAGCAGATGAAGATACCCGATCATGAACATGAATATTTGATACCTGTCGCGACGAGAGAAGAAATGATAGCAGGAACTTCTCAAGACAGCGTTGTTGTTCCGAAGCTTTTAGGGACGGCATCTTTGTATTCGTATGAAACCTTTGCGCCCTTAGAGCAGGTTGTTAATGCAAGGCAAGAAGCAGAAAAAGCCATGGCGCGTGCGAATGGGGCGCAACAAACAGCAGATCAAGCGAAAACTATAGCAGACAGTGTCAAGGAATTATCGGATGCAGCAGCGACGACGATAGCGCAAGCAGCAGGCACAGCAGCGAGTGCAGTTACTGTAGCCAATGCCGCCAAGACGACAGCTGATACAGCTTTAGAGCAGGCAAATACGGCATTAACAGTATCCAATGCCGCCAAGACAACAGCGGAGGTCTCGAAAGCCTCTTCAGAAGATGCCAAGATGAAGTCAGAAGCGGCTGAGAGGTTAGCGCAAGAAGCCAAGCGCATTGCGGATGATACTAAAGGTGCAGCTGATAGAGTGGCGACAACGGTCACGGAAAGCTCTCAAAGAGTGACACAAGTTCAAAGCACAGTAGAGACAGCTTTGACAGAGGCAAGAGAAGCCAAGGCAACGGCAGGAGATGCAAAAACACTTTCCGAACAAACCAAGAGCGCTTTTGATGATGCCAAGCAGGTGATGGGCGAGGTGAAGAATGTTGCAGAAACAGCAGCAACGAACAGTGGGCAAGCTCTCACGACAGCTTCTGAAGCCAAGACGACAGCAGAGACAGCCTCTTCGGTAGCTGGTGATGCAAAAGAAACGGCGTCTAAAGCCCTGTCGGTAGCTCATGGTCTTAAGCAATCGGTTGATCATGTCAAGAATACAGCTGAGGGAGCCAAAAGGACAGCAGAAGGAGTAGAGCAGAGGGCTTTAACAATAGAAGACGTTGCTACACAAGCCAAGACTAAAGCTGGTGAAGCCAAACAATTGGTTGAAGAAGTTAAGACGACAGCGCATTCGGCAGAAACGTTAGCGAATAATGCAAAGCGGTTAGCGGATAGTGCAAAAGACACAGCGGTGGAAGCGAAGAATAAAGCAGAGGATGCTCATGTCCTTTCGCAAGAAGCTAAGAGCACAGCAGAAACGGCAGAAGAGAAAGCCGCAAGAGCCGAAAAGAAGGCAGATGATGCGACAGTTACAGCTTCTGAAGCCAAGACTATGGTGCAAGAAGCAAAACAGGCGTTAGAGACATCAACAGCGCAACAAGATGCTTCAGAAGCATTGTCTAAAGCCGCTGAAGCGAAAAAAGTAGCAGATCAGGCAGCAACGTTAGCTAATGAAAGTAAAACGACAGCTGTTGAGGCAAAAGGTTTAGTGGAGGAAGTAAAACAATCGGTAGCGACAGCGACAGCAACAGCAGAAAGCGTAGCTAAGGAAGCTAAAGTAGCATCAGAAAGCGCTGTTAGGGTGGCGAATACAGCGAGGACCACAGCAGAAGAAGCCAAGAGTGCAGCGGATACAGCAACAGCGACGGCTCATCAAGCCCAACAGAGTGCAGAGGAGGCTACAAAATTAGCTTCTGAAGCGAAAGCGGTAGCAGAGTCTGCGGTGCGTTCAGGAGAGACGGCAGGGCATGTTGATGCAGAAGCGTTGAAGGGTATAGCTACAGCAGCAAAGAGTAAAGCGGAAGCAGCAGAGAAGGTAGCAGAAGAAACGAAAGGTGCTTTGGATGGTCTAAAACAATTAGCCAATAGTGCGAAGTCGACAGCGGACGAGGCAAAGAAGGTAGCTGATGGTGCACAAAAGAAGGCATCACAGGTAGAGACAGTAGCGGATGAAGCCGGAAAAATAGCACAAGAAGCTAAACAGACAGCTGGTTATGCCAAGCATGATGCGGGGCAAGCCCGTAGTCAGGCAGAAAAGGCAGAAAAAACAGCAAATGAAGCGTGGAGTAAAGCCCACAAAGCGAATGAAACAGCAGATAATGCTAAGACTATAGCAAGTTTAGCGCGTACGTACGCAGATGAAGCCAAGAAGATAGCGGAAAATTCAGGCAACACAGCTCATCAAGGGTGGAGTACAGCTAACAACGCGAAGGAAGTAGCAGGTGACGCTAAGACTATAGCAAGTTTAGCACGGACATATGCAGACGAAGCCAAGAAAAAAGCGGAAGTAGCAGATTCACAATCCTATCAAGCTAAGGGCGAAGCCGAAAAAGCCAAGGAAATAGCTAATAGTGCAAAATATACAGCAGAACAAGCACAGAAAGCGGCAGAAGCGGCGGGTAAAAAGGCAGCGTCTTTAGCATCATCTTTAGAAGACAAGCTAGAAGAGACAGAAAAAACAGCGAAGGAAGCCAAACAGAAAGCTGTTTATGCCGAAAATGATGCGAGGCAAGCTCGTAGTGAGGCAGAATCTGCGAAAAATATAGCTTATAATGCTAGTAGTACAGCTAACAACGCGAATGAAGCCGCCAATAACGCTAAGACTATAGCAAGTTTAGCAGAAACGGCAGGCGAAGAAGCCAAGAAAATAGCGGAGAAAGCCGATGACCGAGCGTATGAAGCCAAGAATGAAGTAGAAAAAGCCAAGGAAATAGCTAGTAATGCAAAATATATAGCAGGAGAGGCGCAGAGGGCAGCCGAAACAGCGGGTAAAAAAGCCGCGTCTTTAGAGGAAGAAGCGGAAGAGGCACAAAAAATAGCCAAGGAAGCCAAGGAGTCTGCTGGTTATGCAAGACATGACGCGACGCAAGCACGCAATCAGGCAGAAAATGCAGAGAAAATAGCCTCGTCTGCGAGAAGTAGGGTTATCGATATCAATCAAGTGGTTGAGAATTTTAAAGCCCCCGTAAGTTTAGCGCGGATGTACTCAGAAGAAGCCAAGAAAAAAGCCGAGTCGGCAGATTCACAAGCCTATCAAGCCAAGAGCGAAGCCGAAAAAGCCAAGGAAGTAGCCGATAGAGCGAAAAGGACAGCAGAAGAAGCTAAAACAACAGCCGATACGACGAAACAAGAGCTTGGAGGTATCAAGAGTTCCCTAGCAACGGCAACAACAGCCCATACAGTAGCCTCACAGGCAAAAGTGCTAGGGGAAGAGATAAACAATTTACTGAAACAGTCCAATTTAACGGTTCTTTCAATTTCTACGCCGTTTCTTGTTGCGACAGGGAAAAAACAACTCACATTGAAGAAAGGAACGCGTATAACCTTGGCATTAGGCAATGATACTTTGGTTGCAAGTTATACGGCAGATACAAGAATAAGCGTTCCTTCTCTTTCGGCAGGCAAGGATTATTATGTTTATCTGGTTTCTGATGGAAAACAGTCTCATAAACTTGTTTTGTCAGAAAACTCTACCTATCCAAGGGATTACACAGTGAGTAATTCTCGTAAGATAGGAGGGTTTCATACGCTCTGTGCGGATGTTGGTACGATTTCCGGTCACCCATTATCCGGTTATCAAGCAGGGGATATATTGCCGAACTCTGTTTGGTGTCTCAATCATCGCCCGCATAGTTCCCCAGAGGGTATGGTTTACGACCCCTCTACAGATATTTGGGTTGATATTTATCTTCAGTCAGGGACGGGTCACAGTACCCGCTCTGCGTATAATGTTCCTATTACGACGAACCGTCTACAAATAGATCATATATCCGATATGCTGCGTGTTAAGAAGGCTTTGCTCAATAATACAGAATTTACCTCTGCGATGCATGGAAGCAATGAAGGTGGTGGGATTCAAGGCAAAAAAGCACCTTCACCAAAACATTCTGGAGGTTATAAGAATACGGCAAATATACGGATGATTTCGCATATCGGTTGTGAAGATGGTTGCGGTTATGTTTGGCAATTTGTGAAAGATGTTTGTTTCATGCAAACAGTAACTGGAACTTCACCAAATGTACAGTTTAAAAAAGATATGTATGCATTGTTGGCTGGTGGAGACTGGTCAGATACTACGAATATCACTCCACATCTGCGCGCAGTCATTATACGGAATGCTATTTATGAATCGGCTAGCGCCCGTGGCTGTAGTTATCCACGGCATTATATTTAGGAGGGGTAGATGATAGATTATCCAGAGCATTTAAATAGCAAAGAAGATTATATGAATATGCTTTCCTTTGATAAGGCTGAAACCGTAAGGAGGTTAGAGGTTCTTTTAGAGACGCGTTTTTATTGGGTCTTTGTTAAAGAGCTTGGAGAGGGAGAAGAGGGGATTGAAGATGACACGCATAAGGTTTGTCTAACAACAACCATGCCGTTTGATTCAAATGGTGATTTTGTAGAAAAGCGTTGTCAGTATGAATTACAGGAAAGCGAATATGCACCGCTCTTTCAACTTGGCTTTCGTGTTGAAGAAGTCGAGCAACTGATCAAAGAGCATAGTCAATAGAGATCATAAAAAAACATTTTTATCCAGCCTCACTTTTGTGGGGCTTTTTTTATGGAGCGTCAGATGAGAAAGATATCGAAAGAAGGATTAGAGCTTATCAAACAATGGGAAGGTTTGCGTTTAGAGGCTTATAGAGATACGGCATGTGTCTGGACGATTGGTTATGGTCACACCAGCAATGCGGGTCACCCCCTTGTCAAAAAAGGCATGTGTATTAGCCAAGAGCAAGCAGAAGAAATCCTTTGTAAAGACTTAAAGCAATTTGAGCAGACGGTAGAGGAATCGGTTACGGTTTCGTTAACGGATTGCCAATTCGCGGCATTGGTATCGTTTTGCTATAACGTAGGAACAGCTGCTTTTCGCAAGTCAACATTGTTGAAGAAGCTTAATCAAGGCGATTATGAAGCCGTACCCTTAGAATTACAGAAATGGAATAAGGTTGGTGGGAAGCCTCTTGCGGGTTTAGCCAACCGTCGAGCAGCAGAAGCGGGATTATGGGCAAAAGGGTCTTATGTTTC
>NZ_JBHILW010000018.1:0-16851 GCF_042193565.1 Bartonella sp. SD1336NMGDW | reverse complement strand
ACTCCTTTATGAAGCGTAAAGATCGTGGTGCTCAATGGATTTACCGTTATACCATTCACGGACACCACCGTGAAATGAGTTTGGGAGCGTTGAGAGATATTTTTTTAAAACAAACTCATGAATGAGTAACACGATAATGTTCTATCGCATGCATTCTATTCTCATGAGAATTTTGATAAATATTTTTAATGTATACGTTATTATTTATTTTAGTTTTTTTGACGGTACAGAATTTATAAATAAAAAATATATTCCCAATATATCTCTTAATTACTGTAAATTAGCATTTCTTTTTAAGGTATTTTTTACCATACTAGGTACCCAAAAATCTTTACTTCCAAAAAATTAAAATCTTTAAAATTCTCTCTCCTCATCATAATTATTCAGATTTAAAACAAATTTTCCTTGGATACTCAGGCATAATCTTCCATTACTTAAAAGATATGGCTATGGAAACTTTAAAAAGCCATAAAACCCAGCTAAAAAATAATGGCAGATTGATCACTAATTTTACTTTACGCTTTTTTACTTTTTCTAAATTAGACTTTTTCCCATTTTAGATACAAATCAGATAGATACTAACAATACTCTCCCTCCAAGCCTTCATGCCGAAGCTATTATTCGTTAAGAAAACACTGAATCATCTCGAATTTATTTCAAGCTGCTGCTGCATTAAAGTGGAATTTTAATTTATAAGTAACAAAAAGCACAAGCTTTATCAGGAAATACGATCCCCCTCCAAAAAGTCCAGTTATGGATTGAAAGATGCTCCAACTCCTAACAAGATATTGTATTAACTGCAAGACCACCTTTACTTGTCTCTTTATAGCGTTCACTCATATCATGACCAGTCTGGCGCATTGTTTCTATACAAGCATCAAGAGAAACAAAATGATCTCCATTACCATATAACGCAAGAGAAGAAGCCGTTACCGCCTTAACAGCTCCCATTGCATTACGCTCAATACAAGGAACTTGTACAAGACCTGCAACAGGATCACATGTCATTCCCAAATGATGTTCAAGCGCAATTTCTGCCGCATTTTCAATTTGAGCTGGTGTTCCACCTAACGCTGCGGTCAACCCTGCTGCGGCCATTGAAGATGCCGTTCCAACTTCACCTTGACACCCAACTTCTGCACCAGAAATAGAGGCATTATGTTTGATAACACCGCCTATAGCTGCTGCCGTTAATAGAAAATTATGTATTCCCTCTCGATCTGAATCATCATTAAATTGAAGATAATAACGCAAAACTGCTGGGACAACACCAGCTGCCCCATTTGTTGGAGCTGTAACAACACGACCACCTGCTGCATTTTCCTCATTGACTGCTATGGCATATACCGAAAGCCAATCATTTGCCCAAAGTGGATAATTGCGATTTTTCTTTTGATTTTCCAGAAGCGCTTCATGCAGCTTTTTAGCACGCCTTAGAACACGCAATCCACCAGGCAACTCACCTTCTTGTGAAAGACCTCTATCAATGCAATTTGTCATCGCTGAAAAAATTTCATCAAGCCCTGTATCAAGAGAAGAACGCTCTATCTTTGTTTCTTCATTTAAGCGCTTCATTTCAGCAATTGAAAGTCCTGATTTTTCTGCCATTGATAACATTGTACAAGCAGAATCAAATGGATATGGCACCTCAAATGCTTCTGGTTGTATATTATCATTCATATGGCTTAATTCATCCTCAGTCACAACAAAGCCACCACCGATAGAATAATAAATCTGCCGCAACAGAACATTCCCATCAGTATTAAGTCCTTCAAAGGCCAGTCCATTTGTATGTCCAGGGAGGATTTGCTTTCGTTCAAAAATAAGATCACGCTGCACATCAAACTGATAAGCGGGATGGCCTTCTGGTTGCACTTTTTTTTCACGTATAACTTTTGCTAACAACCCCCCCATGCTATCAGGATCAACAGTAGAAGCTTTTTCTCCTAAAAGTCCTAATATGATAGCCCTATCTGTTGCATGACCAATACCCGTGAAAGCTAAAGAACCATAAAGATAAACACGTATACGAGAAACTTGAATATCAGACGACTGAGAAAAATCTCCTATCTTTTGCAAAAACATATTAGCAGCTGTCATCGGCCCCATCGTATGTGAGCTGGAAGGACCAATCCCAATTTTAAAAAGTTCAAAAACAGATAGAAACACGTATCACCTCAAAACTATAGTACAGCTTGAGCATATATGCTTTTTCATAACGTTTGTCCCGTTTAAAATCAAATTGCGAGATAAACTAAAAAAATGACAGCAATAAACACGAATGTCGCTCGTCTTGCTACCACCCAGCACTTTCTCTCTATAGTGTTTTCCATTAAGCCAACCTTCAAAAAACGGACAATGCCCCTAGAGTCACCGCTCTTAATGTTTCAAACTTAGTAAAATAAGTGTTAATACGCAATATTAAAATTCAATAAGGATGCGAAATTCTTATCGGAAATATTTTTCATAATGCACCAAGTTCTTCAAAACGTATGCTTAATTATATAAAATATTTTATGGGTATGTTTCAATGAAACGTACAAAGTTTTCTAACGATTCTCGTTCTGTCTCAAAATTGTTTTCTGGAGCACTCATATCGCGATAACCAAGTGCCATACCACAGATAATATGGCGATCAGAAGGAATAGATAAAAGCGTACGAATCTGTTTATGATAATCAGCAAAAGCAGCTTGAGGGCAGGTATCTAATCCAAATCCACGTGCAGCTAACATAATGGTCTGCATAAACATACCCAAATCAAGCCAACTCCCCATTTCCATGTCGTGATCCATTGTAAATAAGAGTCCTACAGGTGCATCAAAAAATAAAAAATTTCGCGCCTTTTGATGAAGTATTTTTTCTTCATCACCTTTTTGAATTCCAAGACTCTGATAAAGATCCAAACCAACTTTTCGACGTCTTGAAATATAAGGCTCACGCCACTGATGTGGATAATAACTATATTCACGCTCTCCTTTTACACCTGAAAGAACAAGTTGTGAAAGCTCTTGCCCTACTTTCTGTAATACACTTCCTGTAAGCACAATCACTTGCCATGGCTGAATATTTGTTCCAGATGGTGCACGTGCTGCAAGTTTTAAGATTTCTTTGATTGTTTCCAAACTAACTGGCTGATCAGTAAAAGCGCGAATTGACTTTCGTGACAAAATAGATTGAAAAACACTCATAGGAGAAACTGCCATTGTTTTTACTTTCTTTATGAAAAATAATTTTTTTGCTTATCAAGGACAATATACTGCGAAAATACCTTCGCAGCTTTTTTCGAACACTCTATTTCTTTAAATAACTCACACATTTCACGTAGTGTTAAAGATTCCCCTTAGAGATAGTATAACCTATCTCTTTTAATAGAAAGAAAATTGTCTAAAAGCAGATGAAATAAATTTTATAATCAATGATTAACCCCCAACTCCGCTAAGCTCTCAAAAAAACTCTCCTCAATTCGTTCCAAATCCTGTAGAAGATCATCAATATCATGCTGCATCTGCTTTAAATCAGCTCGTTTTTTATGAATTCCTGCAATTAACTTCTTAAGCTTTTTCTCATCATCAGGTGGTTTTTCAACCATTGTCAACATATCAGATATTTCAGACAACGAAAATTTAACTCTTTTAGCACGCAGTATTTGTTTTAACTTATGACGATCCGTTTGTGTATAAAGCCGTGTATTTCCACGCCGAAAAGGAATAAGAAGCCCCTCTTCTTCATAATAACGCAAAGTCCGAGCTGTTATTGAAAACTCACGTGTTAATTTTCCAATTGAATAATATTCGTACATTTTTTCATTCTGTCTTCATAGATCACATTGTGATAAGAAATATGTCTATTTTTTATAATACTTAGTGAGTAACGTAATCTCTACTCTCCTACATTCTAATTTAGAAGAAGATACATTCTTGTCATACAAGTATTGTATAGTAGAGGATCAATTATTTTTTAGATTACAGAAAAGACTATCGATCTTTCATTATAAGTCCTTTAAAATCTTTATAGAAGATATCAATCAACAATTTTCCTAAAATTCAAAATCAATCATTATTTTATTTGTAGATAATCAACTATTTTCCTTGAACATGGCTTTTGAGTTTCAAATAATTACAAAACAATAAGCTAGTAAAGATGTTAAAAATAACTATCGCCTTATAATTTTTGATATTTTTTAGGAAAAGATGCAACTTCTGCATTTCGAGATAAAAAAACGTCTGAATATAAAGTTCAGACGTTTTTTTATTATGTGATGTTATATTTAAATTATTCAGCAACGGCGCCGGTTGTCATATTTGTCAACATAGCCTTAGCCACTTCGTTATTACTAGACTTACGCTGCTCATCTACAATCAAATCATCACGAACGGCAGCAATACGACGGATTTGAGAAATCGTACCACCCGTACCTGCTGGAATAAGACGACCGACAATAACGTTCTCTTTAAGTCCTTGCAAAGTATCAATTTTACCAGAAACTGCTGCTTCAGTAAGAACACGTGTTGTTTCCTGAAACGATGCCGCCGAAATGAAAGAAGGCGTTTGAAGAGAAGCTTTTGTAATTCCAAGAAGAATGGGATTACCAGATGCAGGTTTCTTCCCTTCTGCAATCAAATTATCATTGATTTCATCAAGTTCAATACGATCAACATTATCACCTGAAATATAACCAGAATCTCCAGATTCAGTAATTTCAACTTTTTGCAACATTTGACGAACAATCACTTCAATGTGCTTGTCATTAATAAGAACTCCCTGCAAACGATAAACCTCCTGAATCTCATTAACAAGATAAGATGCCAAAGCTTCAACCCCCTTAATCGCCAATATATCATGAGGTGCTGGATTACCATCAAGGATATAATCTCCCTTTTCAATTTGATCACCTTCTTGGAAGTGAAACAACTTACCTTTTGGAATCAAATATTCTACTGCCTCAAGAGTTTCATCATTTGGTTCAATAATGATACGACGTTTATTCTTATAACCACGGCCGAATCGAATCGTGCCACTTACTTCAGCAATAATCGCATGATCCTTTGGACGACGCGCTTCAAAAAGCTCAGCCACACGTGGTAAACCACCCGTAATATCTTTCGTCTTGGCACTTTCCATCGGCAAACGAGCAATAACATCACCAGCCTTAACATGAGCACCAAGCTCAACAGAAAGAATAGTTTCCACTGACATCATATAACGGGCTTCACCTCCCTTATACAATTTAGCAATGGATTCACCTTCTTTATCTGCGTGGATAATAATGGCTGGTTTAAGATCCGCACCACGTGGATTAGCGCGCCAATCAATCACCAAACGCTTCGTAATACCCGTAGACTCATCAGCTGTTTCAGTGACAGATAAACCATCAATCATATCTTCAAAACCCACATAGCCTTCAACTTCCGTTAAAATTGGACGTGTGTAAGGATCCCATTCTGCTATACGTTGGCCACGTTTAACCACATCACCATCATCAACAAAAATATGGGCACCATAGCTAACACGGTGTACAACGCGCTCTTTTCCTAACTCATCCTTGATAAGGATAGCCATATTACGCCCCATAACAACCAAATGGCCTTCAGAGTTACGAACCACATTACGATTACGAATCTCCACCTTACCTTCATAAGATGCCTCTAAATACGATGAATCAACAACCTGCGCAGTCCCTCCTAAGTGGAAAGTACGCATAGTAAGCTGTGTTCCCGGCTCACCAATGGATTGAGCAGCAATAACACCAACGGCTTCTCCCTGATTAACAGGTGTTCCACGCGCCAAATCACGACCATAGCATTTTGCACAAACACCAAGACGTGTTTCACATGTTAAAGCAGAACGAATTTGAACAGATTGAATTCCAGCTTCTTCAATCTTCGCGACATCAGCTTCCTCAATCATCGCTCCACCTTCAAGGATAACCTCTCCAGAGACAGGATGTAGAATATCAACAAGCGCTGTACGACCAAGAATCCTTTGCCCAAGTGAGGCAACAATTTGTCCTGCATCAACAATTGGCTGCATGGTAAGCCCTTTTGCGGTACCACAATCAACTGCCGAAATAATAGCATCCTGTGCAACATCAACAAGACGCCGTGTTAAATAACCAGAGTTCGCCGTCTTTAACGCAGTATCAGCAAGTCCTTTACGTGCACCATGCGTGGAATTGAAGTATTCATTAACAGTTAGACCTTCTTTAAAATTTGAAATAATGGGGGTTTCAATAATTTCACCCGATGGTTTTGCCATTAATCCACGCATACCAGCCAATTGTCTCATCTGGTTAGCAGAACCACGTGCTCCAGAATGCGACATCATATAGATCGAATTCATCGGCCGTTGACGACCTGTTTTAGGATCAAAATCGACGGCTTGAATACGTTTCATCATTTCATCTGCAACGCGATCTGTACATTTACCCCAAGCATCTACAACCTTATTGTATTTTTCACCTTGTGTAATCAAACCATCATTATATTGCTGTTCGTACTCCTTAGCCAAAGCTTCTGTCTCTGCAACTAAACGCGACTTACTATCAGGAATAACCATATCATCCTTACCGAATGAAATTCCTGCACGACAAGCATAAGAAAAACCAAGCTGCATAATACGGTCACAAAAAATAACCGTCTCTTTTTGTCCACAGTGCCGATAAACATGATCAATCATTTTAGAAATATTCTTTTTCGTCATTTCTTGATTGACAATATCAAATGAGATATCCGAATTTCTTGGCAAAAGCTCACCGATAATCAAACGCCCAGGTGTCGTATCATAAAGTTTAGAAACTTCTTTTCCATCCTTCCCCATATTCTTAACACGGCCTTTAATCTTCGTATGAAGCGTTACAACCTTATTTTCCAAGGCATAATGAAGCTCACCTATGTCAGAAAAAGCCATTCCTTCACCTGGTTCTTTTTCAGAAACAATTGAAAGATAATAAAGACCAAGAACCATATCCTGTGAGGGAACAATAATTGGGGCACCATTGGCCGGATGAAGAATATTATTGGTAGACATCATCAAAACACGGGCTTCAAGCTGTGCTTCAAGAGAAAGCGGAACGTGAACCGCCATCTGATCTCCATCAAAATCCGCATTAAAAGCAGTACACACCAGTGGATGAAGTTGAATAGCTTTGCCTTCAATTAAGATAGGTTCAAAAGCCTGAATCCCCAAACGGTGCAATGTTGGCGCACGGTTGAGTAAAACAGGGTGTTCACGAATAACCTCATCCAAGATATCCCAAACTTCCGGATGTTCTTTTTCAACAAGCTTCTTTGCCTGCTTTACCGTTGATGAATAGCCTTTTGCATCAAGCCGCGCATAAATAAAAGGCTTAAACAATTCAAGAGCCATTTTTTTCGGAAGACCGCATTGATGCAATTTTAATTCAGGTCCCGTCACGATAACAGAACGCCCTGAGTAATCAACACGCTTCCCAAGTAAGTTCTGACGAAAACGTCCTTGCTTGCCCTTCAACATATCTGATAGAGACTTGAGAGGACGTTTATTGGCTCCAGTAATCACACGCCCACGCCGTCCATTATCAAACAATGCATCAACAGCTTCTTGTACCATACGCTTTTCATTGCGCACGATAATTCCAGGAGCACGCAATTCAATCAGCCGTTTCAAGCGGTTATTACGATTAATAACACGCCGATAAAGATCATTCAGATCTGATGTCGCAAAACGCCCACCATCAAGCGGAACCAATGGACGCAAATCCGGTGGAATAACCGGAATTGTTTTCATAATCATCCACTCTGGCTTATTTCCAGATTCAAGAAAATTTTCAACGATTTTAAGCCGTTTAATCAGTTTTTTCTGCTTTAACTCTGAAGTTGTTTCAGCTAATTCGAGACGCAAATCATTGGCGATTTTATTTAACTCCATACCAGCTAAAAGCTCGTAAATAGCTTCAGCGCCAATCATAGCTGTAAACTGATCTTCTCCAAACTCATCAATAGCAAGCATATATTCTTCTTCAGAAAGAAGCTGATGGAGCTTAAGAGATGTCAACCCTGGTTCGGTTACAATATAATTCTCAAAATAAAGAACCCGCTCAATATCTTTTAAAGTTAAATCTAAAAGTGTAGAAATACGACCTGGTAATGATTTAAGAAACCATATATGCGCAACAGGTGCCGCAAGTTCAATATGCCCCATACGCTCACGACGCACGCGCGAAAGGGTAACCTCTACACCGCATTTTTCACAAATAATGCCCTTATACTTCATGCGTTTATATTTGCCACATAGACATTCATAGTCTTTAATAGGGCCAAATATACGTGCACAAAAAAGACCATCACGCTCTGGTTTAAAAGTCCTATAATTAATAGTCTCAGGCTTCTTAATCTCACCATAAGACCAGGACAAAATTTTCTCAGGACTCGCAATAGAAATACGAATAGAGTCAAATGTCTGCGCTGGCGCTTGAGGATTGAAAAGATTCATGACCTCGTGGTTCATGCTGTTCTCCTTCAAAGATTCTTAGAACCTGTTGTAATATCTCATTTATTTTATAACAGATCTTCTTTAAAATACATTTACTTTTAAAAATGACCTGTATAACCTTAATAAGGTTATTGAGCCTCTTAAAGTAATCAGAGCGCAGCCTTTTTCTACTCCGCTCTTTGAATTATTATTCTGCTGTATCAGACAATGCCCGCTGTGCAATAAATTCACGCGCATCATCAAGCTCCACATTAAGAGCAAGTGAGCGCATTTCTTTTACCAACACATTAAAGCTTTCGGGTATACCCGCCTCAAATGTATCATCACCACGCACAATTGCCTCATAGACTTTCGTTCGACCGGCCACGTCATCCGATTTTACTGTTAGCATCTCCTGCAAAGTGTATGCAGCACCATAAGCTTCAAGTGCCCAAACCTCCATTTCACCAAAACGCTGACCACCAAACTGTGCCTTACCTCCTAATGGCTGCTGCGTAACAAGTGAATAGGGACCTATAGAACGTGCATGAATCTTATCATCAACAAGGTGATGCAATTTCAACATGTAAATATATCCTACCGTTACTCGACGATCAAAAGGTTCTCCAGTACGACCATCATAAAGCGTAACTTGCCCTGAACTATCTAAGCCTGCGTCCTCCAGCATCATGTTAATATCAGACTCATGTGCTCCATCAAAAACAGGCGTTGCAATTGAAACCCCTTTCTTCATCTGTAATGCCAATTTGTAAAGGCTTTCATTATCATACTGACGGACTGGTTCATTTTGATTATCATCAGGCATAAGATTTTCAATACGCTGACGCAACGGCAATATATCCCCAGTCTCTTGATACAATTCTAACAAATCACCAATCTTCTTGCCCATCCCCGCACATGCCCAACCAAGATGCGTCTCAAGAATTTGTCCAACATTCATACGACTAGGCACACCAAGTGGATTCAAAACGATATCAGCATGGGTCCCATCTTCAAGAAATGGCATATCTTCTACGGGAAGAATACGTGAAACAACACCCTTATTCCCGTGACGTCCCGCCATCTTATCACCTGGTTGGATTTTCCGCTTCACAGCCACAAAAACCTTCACCATTTTCATGACACCAGGAGGCATTTCATCACCTCTTTGGACCTTTTCAACTTTATCCATAAAGCGACGTTGTAATGCTTCTTTTGATTCATCATATTGCTTGCGCAAAGTTTCAATTTCATTTTGAAGCTTCTCATCCTCAACAGCAAATTGCCACCACTGGGATCGTGGATAATGCCCCATTACTGTACTATCAAGCTTTTTACTGCCCGAAAAGCCTTTCGGACCTTCTACAGCAACTTTACCTGTCAACATATCGGTAAGGCGCGCATAAACATTGCGATCAAGAATAGACTGTTCATCATCACGATCTTTTGCTAAACGCTCAATTTCTTCACGCTCAATTGCCATCGCACGTTCATCTTTTTCCACGCCATGGCGATTAAAAACGCGAACTTCAACAACAGTACCAAAAGTTCCAGGAGGCATACGCATAGAAGTATCACGAACATCGGATGCCTTTTCCCCAAAAATTGCACGCAGAAGCTTTTCTTCTGGCGTCATGGGACTTTCACCTTTTGGGGTAATCTTTCCAACTAAAATATCACCTGGTTGAACTTCAGCACCAATATAAATTATGCCAGCTTCATCAAGATTTCTTAACGCTTCTTCCGCAACATTAGGAATGTCGCGCGTAATTTCCTCAGGCCCAAGTTTTGTATCGCGTGCTGCAACTTCAAATTCCTCAATATGAATTGAAGTAAAAACATCATCAGCAACAATGCGCTCGGATAACAAAATAGAATCTTCATAATTGTATCCATTCCAAGGCATAAAGGCTACGAGAACATTCCGCCCAAGAGCTAAATCACCAAGATCCGTGGATGGACCATCTGCAATGATATCACCTTTCTCTATCCTATCACCGACATGTACAAGAGGACGCTGATTAATACAAGTGGACTGATTAGAACGCTGAAATTTCTGTAGGCGGTAAATATCAACCCCTGATTTTGAAGGATCTAAATCTTCTGTTGCACGGATAACAATACGGGTAGCATCGACTTGATCAACAACACCACTACGTTTTGCACTCACAGCAGCTCCTGAATCGCGTGCAACAATGGCCTCCATTCCTGTCCCAACAAATGGCGCTTCGGCGCGGACAAGAGGAACTGCCTGACGCTGCATGTTCGATCCCATAAGCGCACGATTCGCATCATCATTTTCCAAAAAAGGAATAAGCGCTGCTGCAACTGAAACCAATTGTTTTGGTGAAACATCCATCAAATCAACATGATCACGCGGCGCCATTAAAACTTCACCAGCATGACGGCAAACAACAAACTCTTCTGTAAAACGACCTTCACTATCTAATGAAGAATTAGCTTGAGCAACATAATGCTTTGCTTCTTCCATCGCTGAAAGATAAATAACTTCTTTTGTGACTTTTCCATCAACAATTTTTCGATATGGGCTTTCAATAAAGCCATATTTGTTAACTCGCGCAAATGTTGCTAAGGAGTTAATGAGACCAATATTGGGGCCTTCTGGTGTTTCAATCGGACAAATACGACCATAATGCGTAGGATGTACGTCACGAACTTCAAAACCCGCCCGTTCACGAGTCAAACCACCTGGACCAAGAGCAGAAAGACGGCGCTTATGGGTAATCTCCGACAATGGATTAGTTTGATCCATAAACTGCGACAATTGTGAAGACCCAAAAAACTCACGAACTGCAGCAGCAGCAGGCTTTGCATTGATCAAATCCTGTGGCATAACTGTATCAATTTCAACCGATGACATGCGCTCTTTTATCGCACGCTCCATACGAAGAAGACCAATGCGATATTGATTTTCCATCAATTCTCCAACGGAACGAACGCGACGGTTGCCAAGATTATCAATATCATCAATTTCGCCACGACCATCACGCAATTCAACCAACATCTTAACAACAGCAAGAATATCCTCTTGGCGTAAAATGCGAACTGTGTCTGGACAATCAAGATCCATACGCAAATTCATCTTAACACGCCCAACGGCTGAAAGATCATAACGCTCTGGATCAAAAAACAATGAATGGAACATTGCTTCTGCTGTATCGATTGTTGGGGGCTCACCTGGACGCATCACTCGGTAAATATCAAATAACGCATCCTGTCGACTTTCATTTTTATCCACCTTTAAAGTATTGCGGATATAAGCGCCAATATTCATATGATCAATATCAAGGATATTGATTTGATCAGCACTAACATCAAGCAAAATTTTTAATACTTTTTCATCAATTTCATCACCAGCTTCAAGGTAAATTTCACCTGTTTCGTAATTGACGATATCTTCGGCTAGATAACAACCTAATAAATCATCTTCACTAACTTTAACCGCTTTAAGTCCTTTTTCTGCCAAAGACTTCGCAGTACGAACTGTTAATTTTTTACCAGCCTCCGCGACGACTTCACCACTATCTGCATCTATAAGGTCAGAAATGAGCTTCATTCCTTTAAAGCGATCAACAGAATAAGGAACTCGCCATCCTTCTCCATCACGCTCATAAGTCACTTTATCATAAAACGTCGATAAAATATCCGACGCATCCATACCTAGTGCCATCAAAAGACTAGTAACAGGAATCTTGCGCCGCCGATCAATACGCGCATAAATAATGTCCTTAGCATCAAACTCAATATCAAGCCAAGAACCACGATACGGAATAACACGAGCAGCAAAAAGAAGCTTTCCTGATGAATGGGACTTTCCTTTATCATGGTCAAAAAAGACACCAGGAGAACGATGCATCTGCGAAACAATAACACGTTCCGTACCATTAACAATAAAGGTACCATTCGTCGTCATTAAAGGCATATCGCCCATATAAACGCCTTGCTCTTTAATGTCTTTGATATCTTTGGAGCCGGTATCCTCATCAACATCAAAAACAATCAAACGTAATATGACCTTTAATGGGGCAGCATAAGTTAAATCACGTTGACGGCACTCTTCAACATCAAATTTCGGTAAATCAAATTCATAACCAACAAACTCAAGCATAGCTGTACCGGAAAAATCTGAAATAGGAAAAACCGATTTAAAAACAGCTTGCAAACCTTCATCTGGTCGTCCACCTTTCGGTTCCTCAACCATGAGAAACTGATCGTATGACGCTTTTTGAACCTCAATAAGATTCGGCATTTCTGCTACTTCAGGAATCTTACCAAAAAATTTACGTACGCGCTTACGACCATTGAATTGAGACATCATTGCGTGAGTCTGAGCCATCGTCGCTCCTTGATCTTTACTCTTCAAGGTAGACCAACCTTGAAAGCCTTATATCATTAACCTGCATATGCAGACCAGTTCACTTGACACTCAACAATGAGCATCATTAACTTTCCCCACCAACATAAGCCATTTTTATCTCTTGACTCTATGATGAAGGGATGGGTAGTGCAAACCTATCCCATTACTGTTACAAAACCGTTGGGAAAAGGTTTTTTACTCATTATTTTCCCTCTTTGTATTGAGAGAAAGAAAATCGGCGAACATAAATGCCCGCCGATAAAATTAAATTTACTTAAGTTCCACTTTAGCACCAGCAGCTTCAAGTTGAGATTTAATTTTTTCTGCTTCTTCTTTAGAAGCACCCTCTTTAATAGGCTTAGGTGCCCCTTCAACCAGATCTTTAGCTTCTTTAAGACCAAGTCCAGTAAGAGCACGAACTTCCTTAATAACATTAATTTTTTGCGCACCACCTTCAACAAGAATAACATCAAATTCTGTTTTTTCTTCAGCAGCTGGAGCAGCAGCACCAGCAACAGCAGCGACAGCTACAGGAGCAGCAGCCGAAACTCCCCACTTTTCTTCAAGTAACTTAGAAAGCTCAGCGGCTTCCAAAAGGGTTAGATTAGAAAGGTCTTCTACGATCTTCTCTAGATCAGCCATTTTTAAATTCCTTCAATTAAAAGATTTGAACCATTATTAAATTTTATCCAAAAAAACAGAACAGCCTTAAGCCGCCTTATCCTCCTGAGCATATGCGCCAATGACACGTGCAACCTGACTAGCTGGGGCATTAACAACCTGTGCAATACGGGTCGCAGGGGTAGAAATCATACCCACAAGTTTTGCACGCAACTCGTTTAATGAAGGCAATGAAGCCAATGACTTCACAGCATCTACAGTTAAACTTGTTGCCCCCATTGAACCGCCAAGGATGACAAATTTGTCATTGCTTTTCGCAAAATCAACAGCAACTTTCGGTGCTGTGATCGGATCTTCTGAATAAGCAATAAGTGTCTGTCCAGTAAACAAACCCACTATCGATTCAGATTCCGTGCCCTGAAGAGCGATTTTAGCAAGACGGTTTTTGGCGACTTTAACGGCACCGCCAGCTTCACCCATTTTCGAACGTAGATCATTCATCTGTGAAACTGTCAGACCGGAATAATGTGCAACAACAACAGAACCAGACTTCCGAAAAGCCTCGTTAAGCCATGTAACAAATTCGCGTTTTTCCGCTCTATTCACTGTCTCTCTCCATTTAACAGATTTGCTTAAAACAAACCTATTGGTTACCTTTGATAACATAAAATACTTCATGTCACCGATGAGGATCCTGTCCCCTTTTTCACGCACAGCGTTCAAAGGCAACCTTGGCTCAAACCCTTTAAGTCTTTTAACTCTCAGTTTTTACCCCAGTCTCATGCAGGTTTTTTTGATTAAGATACTTAAAAGCATCACCTACAATCTCGGACAGGATATTCCGGAATTTCTCCCGGCATAACCTAAGCTCTATAAAGCTTAGATAGCTAAATGCTGATCAAAACCAGCATTTTAAATACAATTTTGATATTCACATACCCAAAAACAAAATTATAAATCAGCTTATACTAACTCTGAACGAACTGTTGCTGGATCAACTTTAATACCAATTCCCATAGTCGAAGAAACAGCAACGCGCTTAATATACTCACCTTTTGCACCTTGCGGTTTGGCTTTAATAACTGCACTTGCAAAGGCCTTTATATTTTCTACAATTTTTTCAACACCAAAAGAAGCCTTACCAATACCAGCATGCACAATACCAGCTTTTTCCACACGAAACTCAACAGCACCACCTTTAGAAGCTTTGACAGCACCGACAACATCAAGTGTTACAGTACCAACTTTCGGATTCGGCATCAAACTCCGCGGACCAAGAATCTTACCAAGACGACCAACAAGAGGCATCATGTCTGGTGTTGCAATACAACGATCGAAGTCTATAGTCCCTCCATTAATGCTTTCAAACAAATCTTCAGCCCCTACAATATCAGCTCCTGCCGCCTTAGCTTCCTCAGCCTTATCCCCACGAGCAAAAACGGCAACACGAATATTTCTCCCTGTTCCATTAGGCAAATGAGCAACTCCTCGAACCATTTGATCAGCATGACGAGGATCAACACCCAAGTTCATTGAAATTTCGATTGTTTCATCAAACTTAGCAACTGCACGCTCCTTAACCATTGAAACGGCATCTTTCAAAGCGTAAAGTTCATTAAAATCAATATCTTTTCGGATATTTTTTATTCTTTTTGCTACTTTTGCCATAATATTACCCCACCACTTCCAAGCCCATCGAGCGAGCAGAACCTTCAACCATACGCATTGCTGCCTCAATGTCATTCGCATTAAGATCTTGCATCTTTGATTCCGCAATCGAACGAATTTTATCACGAGAAATGCTTCCTACAGACACTTTACCAGGCTCTTTTGAACCAGATTTCAGGTTTGCCTCCTTCTTTAAAAAGAATGATACAGGAGGCGTCTTGAGAGAAAATGTGAAAGACTTATCTTGGTAATACGTAATAACCACTGGAATCGGTGCTCCCTTTTCCATTTCTTGTGTAGCTGCATTAAACGCCTTACAAAATTCCATGATATTAATACCGCGCTGCCCAAGAGCTGGACCAATCGGTGGAGATGGAGTAGCAGCTCCTGCAGGAACCTGCAACTTAAGCTGACCTATACTTTTTTTTGCCATAACAATCTGCCTTTAATTTCACTGGTATACTGACAATTTATCTTGCCCGCTACCCGCTGCAGTCACGTGGTTCGGATCATTAAGCCGACAAAAGCCATAAATCACCTCCCACTCCTTCCTTAAAGTAATTCAAACTACTCTAAGTTTAATCAGAGTTTTTCAACCTGACCAAATTCCAAATCAACAGGCGTAGGACGCCCAAAAATAAGCACTTCAACCTTAAGACGAGAGCGCTCTTCTTCAACCTCTTGAACAATTCCATTAAACGAAACAAAAGGACCATCAGCAACGCGAACTTGCTCTCCAACCTCAAACAATACAGAAGACTTTGGAGACTCAACCCTTTCTTGAACTTGTTTGAGAATTTGCTCAACCTCTCGATCAGAAATGGGAACAGGACGCGCATCCGACCCTAAAAAACCTGTCACTTTAGGCGTATTCTTAATAAGATGATAAACTTCATCTGTTAACTCAGCACGAACAAGAACATAACCAGGAAAAAATTTTCGCTCAGCATCAACTTTTCGCCCACGACGAACCTCTACAACACGCTCTGTTGGAACAAAAATCTTTTCAAAAAGATGATCAAGTCCTTTTTGCTTTGCCTCCTTATCAATAGCTTCCGCTACTTTCTTTTCAAAATTTGAATATGCCTGAACAATATACCAACGAGCTGCCACAGTCACACTTCCTTACATTCTCAACTAAAAAGATATTTCAGAAGATCAATAACCCGCCAAACACCAAAATGCATAACCTGATCCACAATAAAAAAGAAAGCTGAAGCCAACGCAGTTACCAACAAAACCATAACAGTAGAAATAACCGTCTCACGACGTGTAGGCCATTTCACTTTAATTGTTTCTGCATAAACCTGCTTCAAAAAGGTAATCGGATTGGTTTTAGATGCCATCGTCACACTATACTCTCTCTAGCCCTATTGTGTTTTATAAAAAAATAAACAGAAAAAAATGCAAAAGCCAACTTTCGACTTATGCAATTTCCTTACTTCCTATTCAATACCGTTTCATACACAAAAAAACAAGCCCTATATCAAAAAAAGCGAAAAAGGCAGCAAAACCCACTCCCTTATACGAAAAATTCTATTCCCCTTTGGCAGGGGCAGCAGGACTTGAACCCGCGACCTGCGGTTTTGGAGACCGCCGCTCTACCAACTGAGCTATACCCCTAACTCTCAAAACTAAAACACTTTTAACATCCCTTTAACAAGCATTATTTATTCAATGATCTTAGAGACGATACCGGCACCAACAGTACGACCACCTTCACGAATAGCAAAAC
>NZ_JBHILW010000017.1:0-18062 GCF_042193565.1 Bartonella sp. SD1336NMGDW | reverse complement strand
TTTGCCAATTATGTTCCAAAAGTGAATAGATATGCGCCAAAAAGGACAGAAAACATCGAACACAAGACGGTGATCATTACTTAAAATTCTGGAGTATTTATTTTATTATTTCATTTTTTTGTAAAAACAGCGCATCTTCTAAAATTTTAGTTTTTATATTGTACTTATAATTAAAAGAATGCTTCAATTATTCAAAATAAATATCAAAAGTATTCAATTCAAAAAGCTATGAGAGATAAAAGAGAAGGAAGAAACATTAGTGTTCTAAGCTGTTTTTCCTTCTCTTATTACTCTATATCAAAACAATGCTAGAAAAACTTTCTAAGTTCTTTGAGTAAAAACTCCCAAAACCAGAGAGGAAAGTTGAAAAGTTTTGAGACAATGTCCAAAAGTTTCGAGATTCTCTCCAAAGTTTGTTTTTTAGTTTCGCCCGCAGTTTTTTTATACGATGTAAGAGCACTTTGATTTGAGAGATAAATTTGGTTTGATGGACCATCTTGTACTAAGAAAGTGCATTTTGTAAAGGTCATGTGTTCCCCCTTTATGACGTAGGGATTATGAACTGTAATCGGTTCATAGGTGCTACAGGTTTTCACTTTTGCATTTGCAGTTGTCATGGATTCTGTTTCAAATGTATGTGTGTAAAGGTTACTTGTGTGTTTTTCGGGTTTACTGTCGATTAAAATACATTCATCCATTACGCTTTTTATGGGTGCATTTACTTTGTTTATAAAGTTTTTGAGATGTTTAGAAAATTGAGTTTCTAAGGATAGGATTTTTAGGGATGGGATTTTTATGATTGTATTCATTTTATCAAGTTTTTTTAATACTTTTTTTATTAAAGGCCCGTAAATGTCTTTAATGTTTAAAAAATCACGAACACCAAGTTTACTGATGGCATTATAGGACCACCCTGAAAGACATGCGATCATTTCAATTGATTGCTCGTCGCCTTCTTTGCTCTGTATTGCTTTTAAGTCTTTAAATTTCGGGCGGCGTAAGGTGATTTCTGTGTATGTCTTTCCTTCCACTTTAATAGGTACAAGTAATTGGTACGTGGCTAGTTCTGTTATATTCATTGATAGCCCCTTGCTTTCTAAATTAGATGCAGAATGATTCGTCAAATTTTCATTATATCATGTTTGTCAATAGCTTAGGTAATAAACTTTGTGCTGGTTATGTAGAATGAAATTCTAACAAAATGGACAAGATGAATTTAGATTTTAGAGCGAGATAGAAGCGCAATTTGCTTTATGATATTAGTGGGCTATTAAGTTTGTTTGCTCAATTATTTGTGTTGATAAAAACTTCTCCATGAGCCATTGTTATATGCTGTATTGTTACAATAATATTTGTGTGGGGAGTTTTAAGGAGAGGGAGTTTGTGGCTTCTTTTTTCTTTGAGCGTTGTAAACCACCTCTGATAAAAGATGTTGTCGGAAAAGTGATGTTGTTATCATGGAGAGGGATAGAGTTTGGGAGCGTTTTTGTTGATGATATCAATGAAAAAAAGCTGATGAAGATAGGGCAACATGAATACAACAAAATGCGCTATTTCGGATTGGGAAATATATCTCTGAAGGAGAGTTTTGATCTTTTAGCTTCTTTTGCGTATAGTTTTAAAATTGCGATTTGCTATGCTTTAAAATTAATTATAAAGTGAAGCGCTAAGTGTTTATTTACGTGTTGCGTGTGCGTGCGGATCAGACATTGGATTTATGTATCAACAAGATGAATTATTCTCGAATAAAGTAAAAGAATAAAGAAAATTTATTATTTTATTCCCTGTGGATAAAGTTAAAATAGATTTATATTTATAAATATAAATTATTATTTTTCTATAAACGTAAAATTTAAATATTTTTAAATTTAAGAAATGTGACTTTCCTGATGAAACATAAATATACATTACCATTCATTATACTTATCGTATGTTTATCAACAGGAGGTTTGATTTCTACCGATATTTTTTTACCAGCACTGGGCGATATGCGTCAATATTATCAAGTGACACAATCTCAAATTCAAAGTGCAGTGGCGGTTTTTTTGTTGGCATTGGCACTTGGACAGCTCATTTATGGGCCGCTGAGTGATAATTTTGGGCGTAAAAAAACACTTCTATTGGGCTTATTCTTGTGGTTATTTACGACACTTGGTGTGATTTATACGGTTCATATTCACGCTTTTCTTGTGTTACGTTTTTTGCAAGGTCTTGGTGCTTGTGCGGGACTTGTCTTAAGTCGTGCAATTATCAATGATTTGTTGGATAAAAAAGCGGCTGGAAAACTTTATTTGATTGTTTTCCCTTTTATTGGAATGTCACCAGCACTTGCACCTTTCATTGGTGGACTTTTGATACAAGCTTTTCATTGGCAGGCAACTTTTATCTTTTTAAGCTTTTTTATATTTTTGACCATTTTGCTGTGTTGTTTTGTGCTAACCGAAACTCTACCTCCTCAGAAGCGGCAGCATTTTTCTCCGGTAGGATTTATGAAGGCATATTTAGGTGTTCTCAGAAATAAACAATTTATTTTTTATGCACTTATTCCGTGTTTTTCTTACGCTGCCTATTTTGCTTATATTGTGGAGTCGCCTTTTTTACTCACGACTTTGGGGTTATCGCCGATACACATTAGTTATAGCTATATTGGTGTTTCGTTTCCCTATATTTTGGGAAATCTTTTGGCGCGATGGTTTTTTGAACGCGAGTCTATGGAAAAGACTGTGGGGAGAGGGTACATTATTTTTGTGATAGGTGGTGTGCTGTTTGCTTTGCAAATGTATCTAAGCCCATGGCCCCTTGTGACAAGTTTTATGGCTATTGCTGTTCTTACTTTTGGCAATGGTTTTTTATTGCCGTTAGGAACAGCGTTGGCTATTTCATCGCATCCGAAAGCTGCGGGAGCGGCTTCTGGTGTTATGGGATCTTTGCAATTAGGAAGTGCGGCACTCAGTGCAGCGGTTATCGGAAAGATATCTGGTCATAGCCCACGGGCTATGGCAACTTTGTTAGCTGTGTGTTGTATGATTGGTTTTATCATTTATATTCAAAAAGCGCGTCATTTTATGACTTCAGAAATGAACTGAGTAAAATGATAAAAAGAAAGCATTATGCGGAAATGTTTTTGATGTTGTTCACGAATGGGGTACCTGTACATTAGATGAATTTTTTTATTAAGTTGTTGGATTGAGTGGGTTTAAAATTTGTTACAAGCTTAGTTTGAGTTTAATAAATCGATTATGATGGGGGGAGAGTATGAGCCTAGAGTTTCAACATATTTTCATTATATTGGATGGGAAAAGTTTTGGCTCTAATGCATGTTTTAAATAAGGGGAGGAATTGATCAATGAGCCTTCCTATTATTATTCTTTCTCCTGTAATGCCAATTTGGGATGGTGGTGTTTTTTGTTCTCCATTGACAAAGCTATGCTTATCAAAAGGATACCCAGTCACTCTGCTGGATACACTTTCTCTTTTTCCTAAGGGTTCTCATGTGCTCAATCATGCTGCTGTAGACATTTTATCTTTTATGGCAGAAAAACTTAAAAGCTATTTTAAAGAGCCCGCAGTGCTTGTGGGATTTTCTATGGCTGGAATGTTGGTACAAATATTGGCAGCACGGCTTCCCAATGTTCAAGCTGTGCTTGCTGTGAATGCACCTGGCTATCCAGATAAGGTTTTGCAACGGCGCCTTGGAGATATTCTTGCCTCCTTAGAAAATAATGATTTGTCGGGGGATTTGGAAATACTCAATGGTTTTATGCATCCTTCTGGCATTATGAAAAAAAGAGTTTTATTGGAGATTCCCGATAAACAAAAAAGCGTGGCAATTGAACGCATGAGAAGAGGGTTTAAACTCTTATTAGAAATAGATGCTAGAGATGAAATAGTTAAGTATAAGGGGAAGTTCTTAGCTTTAGTGGGAGAAAAGTCGCAACTTGCAACGGTAGATAATCAGACGAAAAGTCATTTTTTCAATCATGAATATAAGATTATTTCTGGTGCTGGTACGCGTTTGTGGGAGGATAATCCTACTATGACAGATGCAGTCATTGATGAGTGGATTGATGAGTTATGAAAAAGAAAGTTCTTGTATTACCTGGTGATGGGATAGGACCAGAGGTTTGTGATGCTGCGTTGAGGGTCTTAGAGCAATTCCAATTGCCGATTGAGTTTACTTATGGTGATATTGGTTTTGAATGTTGGAAACAAGAAGGAGATCCTGTCCCTCAAGCAACTTGGCAAAAAATTATTCAGAGTGATGCCATTTTACTTGGAGCTGTGACCAGTAAAGGAAAAGAAGCGGCTTTAAAAGAACTTGCACCGCATTTAAAAGAGCAAAAACTTGCCTATGTGTCACCGGTTATTCAGCTTCGCCAAAAATTAGGGTTGTTTGCAAATATACGCCCTGTCAGATACATCTTTGGTCCGAGAAAACCTTTTCATTTTTGTGTTATCAGAGACAATAGTGAAGGCCTTTATGCTGGATTGGATTTTCGGGGTATTTCTCCTGAAACAGCCGTTTGGCTAAAACATCCCAATTTAACAAAATATGGGCTTGAGGAAGCTGCGTGGACAGTCCGTTTGCAGACACGCTTTGGTTTAGAGCGGTTATTTGAATATGCTTTTTCTTATGCGAGGAAATATGGCTTTAAGCGCGTTACTTTTGCTGATAAGCCCAATGTTATGCGAGAAAGTGGACAATTTGCTCAGGAAATTTTTGAGAAGATTGCGCAAAACTATCCGGAAATTGAAGCAGACATTCACAATGTCGATGCGGTTGCTTTGTGGATAGCAAACAAGCCAGAGCAATTTGGGGTGATTGTTGCTGAAAACATGTTTGGCGATATTCTCTCTGATCTTGCCGCTGGAGTCATGGGGGGATTGGGGCTTGCTCCTCATGTGAATGTGGGGAGCGAGATTGCTTGTTTTGAACCTGTTCATGGCAGTGCACCACGTATTGCTGGACAGAATAAAGCAAATCCTTCTGCGATGCTTTATACCACGGCTTTACTTTTAGAGCATTTAGGTTTTAAAGATGCAGCAAAACAACTATCTGAGAGTGTTGATCAGGTTATTCGTGCTGGAAAAACTGTTACCTATGATCTTGGAGGTGTAGCCTCTACCCGTCAAATGGCTGAAGCTGTTCGCAATGTTCTTGTGAATCCTGTCTCTATTTGTCATGCGGCAATTATTACGATTGGTGATGAACTCCTTTCAGGACAATATTTGAATACGAATTTGCAGGATTTGAGTCAGAGCTTGAATAAAAGAAATATTCAAGTCACGCGTCATTTTGTTTGTGCTGATCAATTACAGCAAATCAGTGAGACTGTTGTTTCTTGCCTTGGACAAGAAGATCTTATCATTATCAGTGGGGGATTGGGACCAACATCAGATGACATAACACGCGATGCGGTTTCTCAAGCCGTGCAGCAGCCTTTGGTACATCATGAAGATGTTTGGCAAACAATAAAAGGTCAATTACAACGATTAGGGATTTTGGTGGATAAGAGTAATGCGCGTCAAGCATTGTTTCCTGAGACAGCAACCGTGCTTGATAATCCTACAGGTACAGCACCAGGCTTTTATCTTTCTTGTGATGGAAGTACGCTTGTTGTTTTGCCTGGTCCGCCATCACAGGCTCTTGCGCTTTTAGAGAATTATTTAGAACACAACGAGAAGAAATATTCTTTTGTATCGCGTGCGGGGTATGCATGGACTTTGATTGGAATTGATGAAAGTACCATTGCGCAGTGGGTTGATTGTCATCTTGAAAATGAGCCATTTGAACGGCATTTTTTATGGAAAAGCCCCTATGTTCTTGTGCAGCTTGTTGGTCAGTCATCGGCACCTTTGGCACAGCATTTAATCGAACAATTTGAAGATCATTTTCACTCCTATTTGGTTGGTGCAGAAGTTACTACTGCTTGTAAACAATTGAAAAAGCATACAGAGGTTCATTGGTCTTCCAATGATCCATATCTTTTAAAATATTTTCAGCCCATAGAAAAAAGTACAAAAAATATTCCACTGCTTGAGGTTGAAGTGAGCCTAGAACCTTCTATCGAGACATTAGAAAATCAAGAAGAAAGCCTTGGACATGCCACGATGACTATACGGATGAAAGGTTATGGTGATGATCGTGTAACTTTTCCCTATACGCGACCACTTTTAGGTGCCGTCTTACAAGAATATGCAGCTTGGTTGGTTTTAAAAAGAGTTTTGCAAACTGAGAAAAGCAAATGAACCTCTATGGGGACGTAAAAATATTGCTCAAATTATTGAACGTTCTATTATAAGAAGTATTTTGATCCTTTTCTTAAGTGGTTTTTATCTATAGGTTAAACTTTCTTTTAATGTGTAATTAAATCACTTTGATTAATTCAAGATTAAGAAAAACTTTACGATATTAGGCTTGCTACATTCAATATTTATAATGATTAATTATTATTATAAATCAATTCGTTATCTTTCATAGAGCTGATGACAAGGAATCCAGAGACTTCATGTGCCTCAAGCGTTGTAAATAATTGAGATTCTTTGTAAATCAAAAAGCGATGGTGTGAAAAGACAAGAAGTTGTGTCATTTACAGGAAAGCTTTGCAAATTTTATTGAAAAATATGTCCAGTTTATTGCGAATATGTGCCATTCAGTTATCTGATAATAAATTGCTGTAAAGAGCTTATAAAAATTTTTCCTTTAAGTTTTTGTGTGATTGCACGATCGTTGGGTGTTCGCTTCCGAGGGGCGATATTTTTCAATGTGATAACAGGAAGAATTATTTTTCTGTAAGACGTGAAAATTCAAGGAGTGATTATTTTATGCTTTTGTTTTCTTTTCGATTGGTAATTTTTAGGAATTTGTTTGAGGAAAATATTTAATGCGGTGCGTTTGTGAATGTGGTTAAAAACATTTTACGCGTGTGTGGGGGAGAAATAAAATGTGTCTTAATTGTTGATAAGAGTGTCAATGTTTTTGATGAACAAATTTTAGGCGTAATTCTTAGTATCTAGATAGGAAGTTCATTGCATTTTTAACAGTTCGTGTCCTATCTGTTGTGATGCGCAGTGGTCTTTTTTAGCAAAAAAGAAAGGGCTTTTATGTATCAGATTGATTACAACAGTTATCGTTCTGTCAAGAGTTTTAATCGTCGCGTTCGTTTTCTCGTTATGCATTATACGGCTCTTGATTTTAAATCCTCGATTATGGCGCTTACAGGAGAAAAGGTTAGTGCACACTATCTTGTTCCTGATCCTTCAGAGCAGACATATCGTGAAGCAGGCTTTAAGGACATGCGTATTTTTAATCTGGTTGATGAAAATGAGCGTGCATGGCATGCGGGTGTGAGTTCATGGGCTGGGCATAGTCATCTCAATGATGCATCTATCGGGATTGAAATCGTTAATTTAGCGACGGGTCATTCTGAGTCTCCAGAAGAGACAGTTGATTTTATGGCTTATCATGATGAGGGTGGTATATTTCCTCCTTATAATCCAATACAAATTGATGCCGTTAAGGAACTTGCCTTGAATATTCTTCAACGGTATCCCGATATTATGCCAACTGATGTTGTGGGACACAGTGATATTGCTATTGGAAGAAAAAGTGATCCAGGAGCAGCTTTCCCATGGAGAGAACTTTATAGGGCAGGTATAGGAGCATGGTATGATGATGAACTAAAAAGTCATTATCAAGAGCAATTTTCTAAGAACTTGCCGCCCAAAGAAGATATTTTGGCGAAGCTAAAATGTTATGGATATGACATTTCTGCTGCGTGTACCCAAACAGGATACAAAGATTTGATCCGAGCATTCCAACTTCATTTTCGTCAAGAAAATTATGATGGGATTCTAGATGTTGAAACAGCAGCAATTCTTTATGCATTGGTTGATAAATATTTTCCGTGAATTCAACGTGTTTTAATTGAAAATATGGTTATGATGACGTGTAAGCCTTTTTCTTATCAAGAGAGGCTTCTTTTTTCCAATGCGCTTTATGTAAAAAAGGGCATTAATCGTGTAAAAAATCCCATGTACGGTATAAGGCGTTTTATGGAAACATAACGCTATAGAATGCTTTATGATTTCCAGAGATTAAATTTACTGGTTCTTTGTCTTATATTTTGCTTCCTTTTTTACAGTGACGTTCATAAAGAATATAATCTAAAGTCCTCTATTAAGTTAGCTTCATTTTTATGCTTAATAAAAGTGCCGAACACCATTGTATACTTTGCCAGATCTCAATGTTACTACAGTCCTTGGAACTTAAAACGATTCATAAAGGGTTTTCTTTACTCGTTTTTATTCACACGGCTCTCTCCATTCGTCGTGTACAAGTGAATGGTTTTGGTTGATTGAAACATGGGACAGGTCTGAAATGGAGAATCCTACGATATTCTGGACTTTTATTCAACATGCAAAATAATAAATTGTCATTATAAATTAATGTGATGCAGATTCAAAAAAAGGTGGGTCGTTTACAGATTGCTACTGATAGGAGTCTCTATTCTTTAGATGGGGAAGAGGTTAATTCATTTTTTGAAGATATATCTATTTTCTCTTTTATTGCTTTAGGGGATATTTTCATCGTTTTGATAACATGTTTCTTGATGATTAAGTTTTTTAATGCGCGGCAGTGTTGTAAAATGTTGTGTTTTAGGATGTTAATAGAAGACACATTCATGCATATCAAAAACACAATGATGTCTTGTTTTTTTCAATATTTTATTTGTTCAGTACAGAACTTACCTGAGAAGTTCATGACCTAAATTAACAAAGGTTAGGTATAAATTACCAACAAAAATCAATTTGGTAATAAAGAAAAGGTATTTGTTCACCTGGGTACGCAAGAGATTGTTTGAATGGATGTGTAAGAACCCACGTATGCAGTGTTCTTATCAAGTACATCAGGTTAATTTTCTGAGAATATTTTTGTGAAAGTGAGTATTTTTTTCAAAAAGACAAGAAAATAACGATCAAGAAAGATGCTCATGATGTTTGATTACAAAAATAAAAACTGGCAACATATGTTGCCAGTTTTTAAAATCTTTAGCTTAAATAGTATTAGAATGAACGCTGTAAACGGATCATACCTTGAAAAGCACTTTTCTTATTGAATAAATGTTTTTCATCATTATTTTTATCCGTCACAACGCGATCATCATTCCAAGAAACATAGGTTAATTCAGGTGTAATCACAAATCCTGGAACCAGCGTGTATGTAATATTTACAGAAGTTGCAAAGGTTTTTACAGCACTATAAGAAACTTGAGCATTCAAATTTGCCTTCGGAGTGAGTTTGTAAGTGGCACCCGCCCAAGCAGCCCATTTACCACCCCAGTTTGCATAAATCGTTGTGCTTTGTCGTGATAATTCATCATTTTCATTTACTGTGTAGTAATCAAGGCCGTTTTTATAACCAGCCATTACCCATAGATTGAAACGATCGTTGACATTGAAATCTGCACGTACTTTTCCAGCCCACTTTTTGTAGTAAGTATCATATGCTGCAACCGCTGAAAAACCACCCCATTTTTGCATAAACTTGATACCCAAAACTACATTGGGTGTGTAATTTTTAATTGCTTTACTTGGAAGAGTATCCTTCGTGATAGGAACAAGCTTATCATCTTTATCAATATAGTATCCGCTTATTCCAGGAAGAGCATCTGAATTATTGCCTAGTTCAGCTCCGATAATAGCAGAAAAGCCGGAGTCACCATTAAAGGTGTAGGAAATAAAATTAGTGCGTGTTGTGCCTGCAGGTGCTATGCTGTCATCATTGAGAACATTTCCATAACCACCAGTCCAGCTGTTGAAAATTGTGTCATCAAGACCTACGCGAAAACCACCCAGTTCAATGTAAGCGGCTGAAAGCCTTGCACCAGCTTTATCACCACCATCACCCCAGCTTGAGAAAATTCTTGCATATGAACGAAGTGTCCCCATTTCTGTTTCAGAAGCTGCTTGAAAAACAAGGGTGAGCCGTGATGATGCGCCATAGGTTTTTCTTTTTTGGTTCAGTTCAGTTTCGCTTGTTGCATCGATATTATCACCGCCTATAAAATCAGTACGAACATTTCCTGATAAACGCATGCAGGTTTCTGTTCCAGGGATATAAAAATATCCTTTTCCGTAGGCATCACAAACGCGAATATATTCTACAGGTTCGGGTTCGGGGATAATTGTTGAAGCAGCATGTGCTCCAGAAATTGTTAAAAAAGCTGCTGTAGAGCTTAAAAAGAGGGATTTAATATTCATATAGGATCTCCGAGGTCCGTTAATTTTCTTCTAAATTCTAAAGGGTATCATTTACCTAACGCATTAAGGACAAAGACATAAGTAAAATACGCGGCACTTGTTATCTTAGCTATACTAATCTTTTTAGATATTCAAATATGAAATTACCTTTTTGTAATGTATACATGTACTATTCGAGATAATGTGGTAAAAAAGACACAATTTTTGTTTTGTTAACTTTTTATCCCTATGGGCTCAATAGGAGAAAAATTTCAGATATTTGGGAAAAAAATCGAAAATGTCTTGAACTTTCTGTTGATACCATTTATGCCTCTCTGTTGGAGAGGTGGCCGAGTGGTCGAAGGCGCTCCCCTGCTAAGGGAGTAGGGCTCAAAAGGCTCTCGAGAGTTCGAATCTCTTCCTCTCCGCCATCTATTGTTATAAAAGCAGTTGATTGTGTATAGGAATTTTTTTCAGTGATTTGTGCTCATTTGCTTTTCTGCTAATCTCAATTTTGTGAAGTTTTTTGATTGCTTTTCTTGCTAGACGTTTTCTATCAGCTACTCTGCTATAGAGTGGTGCTATTTTATCTTCCTTCCATCTCAATTTATGTGCGAAATTGTATTACCTGTATTAGCAGCGCGTGTGGTTGCTCATTTTCTTAATTCCTGTGTTGATTTTAAATTTTATGTTTCATGAAACAAGTTACAAAAACTTTTTTTCTAATGGCGTAAACTAAAGCAAAACCAATGGGGGATGTTTTAAGCGCAATATGTTTCATGTAAATCGCTATGCCAATTTATATTAAAGTAAATATGATCAGTTGTGGAAAAAATTTATCGCGAGAAAGATGGGTTTGGTTCAAAATTTCTCATGCTTTTGTTGATAAAGGAAAGCGAAGCTCTGTTATAGCATCACATTGACGTTGCATATTTTTTAGCTAAGGATTGCTTATTTATTTTTATGGATATAGGGAGCAGCACGCACGTTTGTAAGAATAAGCGGCCGTAAAGCTAGATGTTACGGATTTTGTTCTACAAAGTGTTTTTGACTTCCCTATATCGTTCCAATCGTTTGGTGGCACATTTATTTTATGACGTTGTTTTGCTAAGCTTTTGCTTTTGTGTGTCAATCAACACCTACTCCTTATACAACAGCATATTTGAGATCAATATTTTAAGATGGCTTACTGCTTTATCGGTTATGTCAGCGTTTATATGCCAAATAGGGGAGAAAATATTGTATATATTTGCTAGCGAGTCATTTCTAAAAACGGAAGGATCTTTTTAATTTTGAGAAAATATAAAAGCAAAAAAGGTGGAAGTTATCTCTTATTTTTATCATCATCTTATTAATTCAGTTTTATAATTTTCATAAATCTCTATGGTCGTGTCTTTTAAATAATGAAGATTATGTGTCTTACGCTTTTGTTTATCCCGTTGGGATTATGCCTCTCATATAAAAAGAATGTCCTAAACACAAATATACTTGTGTTGCCAATTTATGCACTTGTGTTAAAGAGATATCTTTCAATGTGTATAAGCCCATTTTGCGACGGCACCTCTTAAATGGTATAAAACACAAAAGTTTCTTTATAATTATAAAGCCTTATAAAGCCACACCATTTGTATACTTATGAAGATGCAAAGAGGCATATTATATATCTGCCTTCCTGTTGTTATAGATTTTAACTATGAGAGTTCATAAAAGGCATTTTTCCTTTTCTAAATTGTTTTTATTTATACGGCTTTCTCCACTTACTGATATGCAAGCAAATGATTTTGCTTGTTTCAACCATAAAAACAGATTTGAAAAGAAAGAATCTTACAATATTCGAGTTTGCTATATTATCATTATAAATCAATGTGTTGCTTTATATTTGCATTGTATATTGAAAGTTGGATGTGGCAATGCTCTCAAAAAAGTATCGATTTCTTTTAGAAGAAAACGTTGTGGGTGAAATGTTATGGTTTTTCTCTCATAGAGACTTTTGAGAGTGTTTCATCCATTTCATGACAACCAAACCACACATGAAAAAAGTAATGGTCGGTAATATTAGATAGTAAGATGGAGAAACTTTTGCAGGAAGAAAAGAAATAATACTCAATACTGTAATTGAAAATATTCTTCCGCTAAAAGATACAGCACCAACAATACCGGAAATATGCTGCGTTTGTTTTTGGTTAAGTTCTGAGAAAAATAAGCTTTTGGCCCCTATTGGTACAGTGCAAATAAATCCATGGATTAAAGAGAAGGCGATGACTGATGCAGCAGTTTGATGGCTATGAACTAAAAAATAGAGCGCTATGCACATCAGCGCAGAAAAGAAGGAAAAATATTTTATAGAATTCTTATATTTTTTATCAAGAACATGATACTTAGACATCAGTAAATTTGAAAAATATTGTGCTGAAAAGGCTCCAATATGGCAGCACATCAAGACGAGCATTTGCGAACCGTTGAGGTGATGAATTTTTCCTCCTGAAAGTATTATCGGTTGCCAGAAATGATAAATAATCTGAATACCAGCGCTAAAAAGGCACATGAGGAAAATAAACCATGCTCCTCCTACTGTATTTTGAAATATCCAGAGCGTTTCCTTGGCATTGTGCAAGATTGTTTTTGTTTTGGATGTTTCAATTGTCGTTTTCTTTTCTTCCGGAACAATAAGGAATATCAAAAAAATAAATCCCATCATGAGGCATGAGATGATATATCCCATAAAATATTGTCCAGAGTAATAGATCGTTCCAATTCCTACAATCCCACTGAGAATACTTCCGAAAGAGTTAACTTGGTGGTAGAGATGAGCATAATGCGAAAAGTGATCCTGTTTATCGCCTAGAGAATGGTAAATCCATCCGTCAATGGCGCTGACAATGATGCAAATGCCCGCTGCATAGAGAATTTGCGCAATAATAAGTGCTGTCATATTAGGAGCTTGAAGGCATAGAAGATAAAATACTCCTGTCATAAAGACCCCAGCCATAACGGAATATTTACGTCGATATCTGTCAGATAAAACAGCGCAGGGAAAATCAAGCAGCAGAATGGTGGTGGAAAAGACAACCTGAAGCAGAGCTAATTGCGCCAGACTAACTCCCATGGACATTAAAAAAATAGCATGGTAAACACCGATCAGCATGCGGACAGCATTATAGGATCCATAGTTGAGAGCGAGGGTGCGTGGTCTGTTCATTGTGTTGTTCCACAAACCTTACAGTGAGGATTTTTCTTTAGAGAACGCTCTTCTGTGAAAAGTTGGCTGCTCCATATCCCCACACGGCGATCAGTGGAAAGAAGGCTTCCATAACCACCCAAAAATTTAAGAGCATCATTAGCACACATGGCAGCTGAAAGTGCATTAACAGGGGGAAATGTAGCAACTTTGAAGTTATTATTAATCATAACACAAGCTTCATAAATAAGATGATCACTTTTTGCCGGAAGATTGCCTATAGACGAGCTACATGCGTAACAACCAGTTTTCTTAAGTATGTAAAATGGACCAAAGACGGCTATATCATTAACATAACCGGAATTTATATAGGCTTGTTTGTTTTTTACACACCATTCATTGATCCATAGGCCTAGCTGAGCAGGTGAATCAGCAGAAATGATCCATAAATCAGCTTTGGGTAATTTGTTGATATTCTCTTTTTCAGTAATCAACATTTGTAATTCATGAACTTCAATTTGGCTGTTTCTCCGCATCAGCTCACGTTTAAGAACTGTTGTTTTCGGAAAACTGATATCTTCTTCAGTAAAAAGAATTTGTCTGGTAAGGTTGGTCATCTCGATCACATCATTGTCAACAAGAGTCAATTTTCCAACGCCAGAGGATGCAAGCATTGCTGATACATGATTACCAATCCCACCACCCCCTAAAATGACAACACTTTTTTGCAAAAGAATATGCTGAACGGAGGTTGGATGCATACCATAGCTTTGATAATGGAGATGACTTCTGGAATAGCGATTATTGAGGATATTGTCTGATGTTTCAGCTTTGACAAGAAAATGGTTAGAAACAAGAAAATCAAACGCACGGTCAAAATTTTCTTTTAACATGATTAATGATAGTGAATTGTAAACTTCATCTACTATCTTTCTTTTTATCCATTGTGCTGCAATAAGCACTAAGTTCTCCCAAAAATTTTTATCATTGATAATAAACTGCTTTGAACCTGCACTAAAAATAGCATCCTTTTCACGAACAACAACACGTGTGTATTTTCCTAAAATATATTGTTGTTTCATTTCTCCTCCCCACTTGTAGAGCAAACCAACTTTTCCCTGAAAAATAACTTCAGGTAAATTTCTTTAGTCATTAATTACATTCTGTATGATTCATGATGTCCTCCCCGTTATTGATGCTTTCATTATTCACCACATTACATGGGAGGAGGGCCCTATATAAAAATGTAAATGCACTTTTATGATGTAAAGTAAATATTCCTACATCAAATATTGATGAATGTACATTGAGAAAATAACGCATCTTATCAGTTTAAAACTCTATGATCTCTATTAACTTAAATTTAATAGCATAAAATATAATATAAAAAATGAATAAATTTTAATTTATCTAAAAAACACAAACTTTTTTATTGCTGCTACTGATAAAAAAACAAATCTATATTATAAAGTAGTTGATAACTACATTGATTGTGGTTATCCGTTTTGTATACGCATCATTTCATAAATGTTAATATATTTATTAATCAAAATATTATTTTTGAAGCAATTGTAATATACTATTAAAATATTTTAAATTTACCTATAAATTGATTAAATTTCTCCTATAGAGATATAAAGATAGAAAGAAAAATCTATGACTATTTTATTGAATAAATTATTTTTTATAGCTTTATTCTGTTTGTTAAGTATTTAATTTTTGTACAATTTATCCCTTTTTATTTTTATCATATATTATTTTAAATAGATTTAATAAATTTCATTATTAATTTTTCAATACAAATTTAATTGTTTATTTTAATTTATTGCATACGAGAAAATAAAAAATGTTTACAAAAAAAAGTTCTGTTGAGAGAAGGCTTATTGCTTATCATATTTTTGCTAACATATCTTTTATCTACCTCGCATGGCTATACGGGTATAGATAAATTATTTTGTTCCCAAGCTGTTAAGGAACGTGATGATGCGGTTCAGAAGTTGGATTCAGCAAAGTTTGAAAAAGACAATGCGGAGAGAGGATGGAACGATACAATGCAAATATTGGGGGTGTCGGTAGAGGACTTGAAGAGAATAGCTTTTGAACAGCAGGCACTCTATTTTGCATTGCTGAAAAATATGCCAAATAACAAGCAACTAACTTATAAATATGAAATAACGCAAAAGCGGAATGCTGCAATTTTTGAACGGCTCGAGAAGGTTTTTACTTTATTTGAGCATGTTGAGAAAAGAACAGAGGCTTTTCGAGAATTAAATGAAGCAAATAAGCTTAAGGATCAGTCTCAAGCATTACATTATTTAGAAGTGATTTCTAAACATCATGAACATATTGATAAATTAAATCAAGAGATTAAAAGGATAGATCACAAAGTTGATAATTTAAATAACAGGCTTCAAAGTTTGAGGAAAATATTTCGATAGGAAACGAAAAGTTATTCATTTAGAAGACACGTTTGAGCAACGAGATAAAGCTCTTACAGCACAAAGAAGGAAAGAAAAGTGACGGCTCTTATGGCGCTTTGCGTATCACGAAAAATGAGCTCATTCTCTCCCATGGGGAAAACCAAATCCATTTGAATAGCCAAGGTTTGGTGCTTTCTCATCAAGCAACCTGTGTTGAATTAACGGGTAGTGTGCACATTCAGGCAGAAGATTTACAGCATAATCAAAAATCTGTTGGCGCAAGCCACAAACACGGTGGGGTCAAAATGGGTCCCTCCACAACCTCTTCCCCCCTTTAAAGGAGTTTATTATGCGTGAGAACACTTATGTTATTTTAACCAATGCAGACTTTGTTGCAGGCAAGCGTTCACCGGGCAAGGGTGAGGAAATTTGTTTAAGTGAGGAAGAGGCTAAATATCCGTTGCTGCTTGGTCAGATCACTGAAAAACCAGCACCTGTTGTTTCTGCGCCCCCAACTGTTTCTACCACAAAGACAAGCAAAGGAGCTTAAAGCATGCGGTGTGGGATGAGCGAAAAGGATGGCTCTCTTTTATATGGCTTTGCGCATTGTCAACAGTCACTTCGTAAATGTCTGACGACAAGAATTGGGACACGGGTTTTGCGTCGTCATTATGGATGTGATGTTGGAGCATTCCAAGACGCCAATGCTGATCCTGCGACGATGATGCAGCTTTATCAAGCAATTGTTGAAGCACTCGATGATCCAGAGTGTGGAGAGCCTGGGTTTTCGTTGCAGAGGATTGATCTGACAAAAGCAACGCGTGAAGGTACATTTCATTTGTTTTAACGGGCCATTTTGTTTTAACGGGTGTTTTTTATCCCGATGGGCATTTGGGGGATTGGTCACACAAAGAGCCAATGAGCATCAATTTAGAGGTTGGTGATGACAGAGTTTGAACCTTTATCCATTCCACAATTTCCTTGGCCACAAATTCCCCCTCCACAACTCCCTCTCCCACAAATTATTGAAGAGCTTTCTGTTGAAGCCATTTTAGAGCAAAAGATCACGCGTTTGACTGAGCTTTTTGCAGCGCATCATATTCCTTATAATGTGGAAAAGACGGCTTATGATCCGGTTGTCATTCAATTGCAAGCGGCGGCTTATGAAGAGTTGCTTTTGCGCCAGCGAATTAATGAAGTGGCGCGAGATAATTTACTCACATTTGCTCGTGGAACAAGTTTAGATCATTTGGGGGATTTTCATGGGGTCACGCGCCTTTTGGATGAAGATGATGAGCGGTTTCGCCGCCGCATTCGCTTGAATAGACAAGGACATTCCACAGGTGGCACAGCGCCACGTTACCAATATTTTGCCCTCTCAAGCGATATCCATGTCAAAGATGCTTTTGTTTATCGTGTGGCTAAAAGTCCACTTATTCATGTTGCGCTTTTTAGTGACGCCCCTTCAGGGGTGGCTGATGAGGCTTTAATTGCCAAGGTACAAGCAGCCCTTGATGCCCCCCATGTTAAAATGACCAATGACCACATCTTTGTGAAAAGCGCGGTACAGCGGATGATCAATGTTTCTGCTGATTTTTGGTTGTTACCGGATGAAGGCTCCTTTGTTTTGGAAAGAGCGGAGCAGAATTTAAGAGCAGAATGGGCGCGTGCGCAAAGGCTTGGGCGTGATTTGTCTTTAAGTTGGATACTAAGCCGCTTGATGGTTGAGGGCGTTCACCATGTGAACATAACGCAACCTTGTGAGGATATTTTGGTCGCACCTGATGAAGCTGTAGCTTTGGGGGATATTGTTTTGTCTGAACGGGGGCGTGCTTATTGATGCTTTCCTCACTTTTGCCCCCGAATTCTAGCTTGTTTGAACGTTGTTTTGCAGAAGCAATGGCTCTTGACCCTCACGTTAAAACCGCACTGGAAGAAATACCCCGCGCGAAATTTATTACGCGTCCGCCTTCTTGGTTGCCCTTTTTAATAGACGAATATGGCTTACAAGAATTAAACCCTTATTTCTCTAACCTTTATGATTTAATTGATCAGGGTCTTGCATGGCAACATATTCGCGGCTCCCTTGCGGCAATAGAGATGGGGCTTGAATGGCTAGGGATTTCTGCACGCTTTCAACCCGCTTGGACGGGGCGGGTATGGTGGAATTCCTTTCAACTTGATTTTGATCAGTTGCCTGAACGCAAAAGCCTTGAAGCCAT
>NZ_JBHILW010000016.1:0-18199 GCF_042193565.1 Bartonella sp. SD1336NMGDW | reverse complement strand
ACCAGCCTCAAAGAAGCAGGAAATCAACAGTATATTTAATCAGAAATGATCACATTTACATAAGTTTGATAGAACGGTCAAAAACGACCAGTGGACCGGAATATTTGAGACAAGTTGGAATAACATTACTGGTTGTTTTATAACTACCAGAACCAGCAAAAAATAACATATGAGTTGAATCAAAATTAAGTTTGTATGTCAACAATGGCTGTCTACCACCTTTTCCCCATGTTGTTTTGTCTTTAGGATCAAATTTGACATCTTTAACAATATCTTTGTCGACTCTATAGCGCTCTCCTATGACGACTTCACCATCACGAGGAAAAATCTCTTCAATCTTTTTCATACTCATCCATTGAACACCACCAAAGATCGTATTTTTTGAATTTTTCAAAGGTGAAGCTTTAGGTAATGATCGTTTTATCGTGTAACCAAGGATAACAATGCCAACAATAACACCCCCTAAAACCATCCTATCAAAGAAAGGAAAAACATCCGCCCATGTCATATTATTTTGACCTACATAGGGACTAAGTCTGATATATTCATTTGCACTATAATAAGCTGCAAACAAACCAAAGATGATCATGGACGAAATAATGATATTTTTTCTGATATGCCTTTTTTGTAATAAGATGAATGAAGAACATGAAAGTGCAATAAGGATTAAAATATCCAGTGGCTTTGATCTTACAAACCAATAAGCATCAGGCGTCGTTCCATTTTCTGTAATGTTATTGATCGTTATATTGACCAAAAAAGCTACAATGATTGAAAATATGAATGGCAATACTAAAAATATAATCTGTTTTTTGTCTAATTTATTAACCATTTTCCCCCCGACATATCAGAAAAAGCTTCTCTTCCTATTTTTTCGAAATTTTTATATTTTTTGAATTTTTATCAAGTTTTGAAACATAAAACAAGCCTCTTCAGATGAAAGACTTATCTGCCTCTCTAAGACGGGCTTTTATAAAAAGCGCCCCTAAACTAATTTTTTCAAAAATTTTTCCAAAGTTTCTTTGATGCTTCACGCGCTATTTAAATTTCTTACTTAACTCTTTTACGACACTGTATATGCTTCTTAACAGAAAAAAAACCAATAACAATACGCATTAGTGTTCACTGAAAAAAAGCGCGGTTTATCATATTTTTCCGTAAAACATTATTGTTTAGAGCCGTGATATAAGGCATGTAAAACTTCACATATTTAAGTGTTTTTTTAGAGTGTGTAATAAATGGGCATGACTTATCCCGTAGAGCCTTTTTAAAGTGAACCACATGGAGCGGTCAGGAGTAGGTCAAACCGCGCCAACAGAATCCGAACTTTTTACAAAACAGCCCTTAAGTCAGGAATATGCATCCTTTAAAGCGGAAGAAAAACAAAGACAAGAAAAAGCGTACAAATCAGGCGTCATGACGAGCACCCCTACTCTGTTTTATGAGATGCATTTCCTTCTAGTCCATGGGCACTTTATCGGCACCCCATTAACAATGCCATCCTCAGCTTTTAAAGAATGAAGCGACTTTTTTGTTATGGTCGTCTTTTATAGGTTTTCCATATTCATTTTTTCATCAATTAAAGAAATTACATCGCCCTTTTCATCAATACCCGTGCCCAAGAGTTCTACTAAACTTCCATGGATTGCGAGATTTTAAAGGATTACACTCCGGATTCTTGTCATGTACTATACACCATTCTATATAAGCTGGGTCATTCTGAAAATCTTCAGGGTCATCATAAAGAACTTTTTTTTCAAGTTGATTTGCACCAGACTTTTTCCATGTACCTGCAATCGTTTGAGGCAATTGAGCTTGATAACATCCAATCATAATCAATAAAGCACTCAATAATTTAAAAGTCTTCTTCATTTTATTTTCCTTGAATAATTATAAATACTATAAAAGTACATAAATTATTTTATTACCATATTTTTATATTAAAAAACAATAAATACTGTGAATATTTACTATCATTTTGAATATATATTCTTTAATACTTTGCTTTGACAATGATAATACAACGAACACAAATACAAAAGAAACAACAAGCGCGCAAATACAAAACCGTCGCCATAACGGGAGCCCCTTCCAAATTCTCTGTTCCAAATTCTCTGTTCCATGAGATAGTTGCCCTCTCGCCCATGGCACTTTATCTGCACTCTCAAGCGATTGAGTTCTTGAACATGCATGAAACGATTTTCGAAAACCGTCTCTGTAATATGCGTGGTTCCCTCAACCCCGTGTCATAAGCGCCGTAAACGACACTGAGAACAATGATACAAGTCTCTATTTGTTTGTTTTATGAAGCCCCACCCGCCTCTCAAACGCTTATGCCAACTCGTAAAAACTCCAAAACCATGAGAGCCCCGCGTTTATTGAGAGGATTAACAAACCTTGTTGTCTGAGATCAAGCCCCTTAAAGGGAGACCGAATACCTTTGAAGAGAATTACACTGTGATGCGTTGGATTTTTGCACCACAACGAACTAATTTTTCCTCTAATCTCTCAAATCCACGATCAAGATGATAGACACGATTGACGATTGTTTCCCCCTTTGCTGCCAATGCTGCAATCACAAGAGAAACAGAAGCGCGCAAATCCGTCGCCATAACGGGAGCCCCTTGCAAATTCTCTGTTCCATAAACGGTTGCCGTTTGCCCATCAAGCTTTATCGAGGCCCCTAAACGATTGAGTTCTTGAACATGCATAAAACGATTTTCGAAAATCGTCTCTGTAATATGCGCAATGCCTTCAGCCCGTGTCATGAGCGCCATGAATTGCGCTTGGAGATCGGTTGGAAAAGCAGGATAAGGTCCTGTTTTAATATCAACAGGCATAATTTTGGTGTTCTTTGGATTTCGCTTAACATGAATTCCTTGAGGTTCTATTTGAATCTCGAGCCCTGTTTTTTGGAGCACCTTAAGCACTTTTGTGAGGTGATTAGGATTTGCATTTTTAAGAAAGACATCGCCTCCTGTCATAGCAACAGCCATTGCATATGTCCCCGCTTCGATTCGATCAGCAATAACGCGTATTTTTGTTCCTTTAAGTTTTTTAACCCCTTCAATTGTAAGCGTTGTTGTTCCCTCACCAGTTATTTGAGCCCCCATAGCATTCAAAGTTCGAATAAGATTTGCCACTTCTGGTTCACAAGCTGCATTCTCAAGAAAGGTTGTTCCCTTTGCCATTGTCGCCGCCATAAGCATTACATGGGTTCCACCAACAGTAACTTTAGGGAAACGATAGTGAGCACCTTTTAACCCCCTTGGTGCTTTTGCATGAACATATCCATTTTCGATCGTAATCTGTGCGCCTAAAGTTTTGAGCCCCTCAAGGATAAAATCGACAGGTCTGGTTCCGATAGCGCATCCTCCAGGAAGCGAAACATAAGCCTCTAAGCATCGTGCAAGGAGAGGTCCGATAACCCAAAAGCTTGCGCGCATTTTTTTCACCAGTTCGTAGGGCGCCCGTGTTGTCGCTATTTTTTGCGCAGTAAAATGAATTGTTCTTGAATTCACACACTCATCGTTAAACTCTTGTCCATCAACGGCATATCCAACACCATGATTATTGAGGATACGAATAAGCAGTTCGACATCAGCCAGATGAGGAATATTTTCTAAAGTGAGCGTTTCTTCTGTCAAAAGCGCCGCAATCATAAGAGGCAATGCAGCATTTTTTGCCCCTGAGATAGGAATTGTTCCTTTAAGTTTTTTTCCCCCAATAATTTGAATAGAATCCATCGTGTTTTCCCTCTTTTCCTTTGTGCCTGCCCTTCCAAAGGTTTTTCCCCCTTCGAGAAGTTATGCTTTATTAATCGTTTTAGAACGCATTCTAAATATGAGAACAAATTATTGAGAAGTTTGGTTGCAAAGCTTCACTAAAAAACATTTTTTTGCATTTTAGAGCTCTGTTTGCGCTCTTTGTCGGCTTTGCTCTTTTCGACGTTTCAGGTTTTGACGCAATTGTTGCGCCAATCTTTCTTGACGTCGTTTTGCTTTTTCATCTTGATGATTCATTTCATTTTGTTTTTGTTTTTGATGCATTTGTGTCATTGCGCAACCTTTTAAACAGTGTTGAGCTTCTATCCAAGCAACTCATAACCTTAAATATTCAAGCGTATAAGAAACATATGTCATGACATAAGATACGTTTTCTTGCAAGAATATACAAATGTTCTCTTGCCTATTTTCTGACAATATGGCACAAGACAGCGCAAAGATTGAAAAGGGGCTGCGGTAGCTCAGTGGTAGAGCACTCCCTTGGTAAGGGAGAGGTCGAGAGTTCAATCCTCTCTCGCAGCACCATTTTATTCTTCTTTTGTTTATTCTTCTCTTACCCCTCTCCTCTTTTTCTGCAAACACCAATCACCTCCATTGAATCCTCCATCAACGAAAATATCATACGCAGCACTCTCTCAGTAAGAAAAGCTCTTGCCTTATTTATTGGTGCCTCCCTAACACTCAACATAAAAGCTCCCAGAACAACAACGTGCTCAATACGCCTAAATAAGCTTTAACGGTCTTAATTCCCCCTTCAAACATCTTCCTCCATTTTCCAACATGCTTTCATATTCATTCCAAGCTCCCTCCTTGCGCTTTCCTCAAACACCCCACTTTGCTTTTCCCCCTCTGCTCTTTCCTTTTTATAAAACTTTACCCCTCCTCAACGCTGTACAGATCCCTTTCTTGCCCGCCTCATTCTTGTGTTTCCCACCAACAGACGCTTTGCATTCGCTCCCCGCTCTCTGTTTTTCCTTTCCTTCAGAGCAATTTCTGTCCTTATACTAAAACCTGTCCCAACACACTTAATTTGCTGTACCATCTTCTCCAAAGCCTCATTAAAACGGCTAATTTCATTTTCCAGCTTGTAAATATACGCTTCATCACGATAAGCACGTTTAATCAAAGGTGGCATATCAGGCCAATAGAGCATTAAATCCACCCATTCGCGTTGAGAAATCCATAACCCTCCTTGACATTGTGCTTTATGTTCTGCTGGAAAAGTCTTTTGCATGAAATGAGGGATCAAAATTTCAGGTTTTTTTGTTTTAATTTCTAATAAGCCATTTTCTCCCACAAAAGCATCGGGAGAAAATCCTTGTCCGCGATCATCTGCCAAAACAAAGCCAATACATTCAGGTTCTGTATGCGTAAGTTTTGCATAGAGCTGTCGTGCGATTGGTTCTAATTCTGTCCCGCGTCGCTGAGAAACTGTTGTTCCTTCCTCAACGGTTTTTCCTGTAATTCTTTCTCCCGCCAATTTCATCATCACACTATGATATCGTGAAGTTTTTTGCCCCTGTTTTTTTTGTGCCATAACCATCTCAAACAAAGAAGCCGTAATCAAACCATTACGCACTTTCATCCATTCTTCTGTTCCCTGAACACAATCGATAATGATTGGCATAGTATTTCTCCCCTTCACCTTTAAAGTTTTTTTTGCAATATATTCTCTTTGAAACATTCACATTTTTTAAGCTGTATCCCTGTTTAAGCAGTGTCCCTCACACAGACTAAAAGCGACAGCATCCTTCAATGCATCCTTCAAGTATTGTACCCCCGAAAACACAAAAACTGCCCCCCAACATCCCCCCCGCAGATTTCTCAATTCCCCAATGAAACTCAGCCAACAGCTTTTCCCTTCGCAAAGCGCCCACAATTTCTCACATATAAGCTCTTTTCTTCATACCCCCCTCTCTCTCATATCGGCTTCTCATATCGGCTAAAAAATTTCCCGCAAAACGCTCCCCCCCAAGAAGGAAAACATAACGCGCATCATGGTCACCGCAATAAAAAAGCACTTGCCCTTTCATGAGTAAAATAATGCCCCCCTTAACACGCAACACAAAAGCTCCCAGAACACACGTGTCCCAATACGTCTAAACAAACTTTAACGGTCTTAATTCCCCCTTCAAACATCTTCCTCCATTTCCCAACATGCTTTCTATTCACTCCAAATCCCCTCTTGCTTTTCCTCCTCTGCTCTTTCCTTTTTATAAAACTTTGCCTCTGCTCAATGCTGTACTGCTTCTTCTCTTCCTCCTAAGCCTCATGTTCGTTCTACAACATGCTTTCTATTCACTCCAAGCCACTGATAGTTACCTCTCCCTCCATTTCCTCAATCCCCCCAATGTGAAACTCAGCCAACAGCTTTTCCCCTCGCAAAACGCCCACAATTTCTCACATATAGGCTCTTTTCTTCATACCCCCCTCTCTCATATCGGCTAAAAAATTTCCCGCAAAACGCTCCCCCCCCCCCAAGAAGGAAAACATAACGCGCATCATGGTCACCGCAATAAAAAAGCATTTGGGCCCATCATTGCGGCTCCCTTCTTCAACCCTGCTATTGCACGACGGAAAAATCATGACGACAATATTCTTCCCCCAATTTTTTTGCCACAAACTGAGCCACCTCTTGTGATATAAAAAGTATAGCTTTGTGTTTTTGTGGTTCAAGTCTGATTAAATTTCGCGTATTTCCAGCATAATAAAGTGGAATGCCTTGATAAGAAGTCATGAGATAACTTGGCATGTTTACCACCAATAATCTGCCAAGACATCACATGGACGTAACCGATGCTGTTTTTCATAAGAGCCATAGAGATTATCTTCATAATCGCAAGCTGCTCTTTCATTTAAACAAGCATGATAAGCTTCACTATTCAAAACGAAGGGCTGCAATGGTGTATTTTCTTCATTCATTTCATGATTTTCGGTATAAAAATCAGCGATTTGTTCCGTAACATCTTCAACATGAGAAGCTGTCAGATCAAGTCGTAAAACTCTATAAACAGTTTCACATTCTTCAATCAGTTCGAGCACCTCTTCAATTTCGTCGATTGGTCCTTCATAAGTACAAGGATTTTCCTCTTCGCATAAAACGATAATGATTTCATCCTCTTTAACGAACGGAATATTTTTCATGATTTCCCCCTTTAGATAGTTGATAAAGCATAGCCTTGTCTTGACAAGACTAAATATAGCGTTAGTCTTATATCCTCTATAGGAGAGATGTCAACCATTTTATCCTTCATAAAAGATATATTTTAAATCTCTGCGGGGTTCAAATGACATATGTCAATAAAAATCTATTATTCTTTGTTCCTCTCATGTCCCTTTGTTGTTCTCTATTTGTTCTTACTCGATTGCAATTATAAACACACAGGAGAGATAAAATGAGTGATATGATATTAATAAAATACTGGAGTCGTCTTGATTCAAAAGCACAGAAGGAAGTTATTTTGAAGCTTCGTCAACGGGTCGCCGCAAAAGAGTCAAAATCGCCTGCCTCTCTTGCGGAGAGAGTTTTGAAATAAGCTCTATAAATTCTTTATCTTCAGGGCTAGCCCCTTTACCGTAAAGAATATAATTCATACTGATATTAATTTCGTGACAAATTCGCGAAAGAGATTCGATTGTTGGTTCTTTTCCTTCAGAAAGAATAGAATGAAGGTACCCCGCACCTTTACCGGCAGAGAGGGAGATAGATCTTTTTGACCGCCCACTTTTTTCAAAAGCGATCCTTAATCTTTGACGCCAACCATCGATATTCATAATTCCACCATATAGCGCGTCTTTTAAAAAAAACACGTCCTTTTTATAAAACGAGCTTGCATTATCCTCTAAAAAGGATAAAATTAAGGAAACAAATTTTACTTTTTAGGGAGAAAATTTTTTTATTTTTGGATCATAAAAACACTTTAACCACCCTATAGGATATACAAAACCACCTCCCAAAGTTGCTGCCCAAAGCAGATACATTGAAAATGTGTGGTACTCTTTATTTTTTCCATCACCGCAATCTTAAATCGTAAGTTTGCATGCGTTTCAAGCACACCCAATCATTTATAAGCGTCGTAAAGAAGCCTCTCGTCATCATCGAACAGAGCCCAACACAACACAAGTTAAATCCTTATTTGCGCTTTTATCATCAATAAAAATGTATAAAAAAGAAGAAAGTAGATTGCAGTATGAAACACGCTAATCAACAAGAAACTCCTCATTATGAATCGTCTAGGCTTCCATATGTTTGTTGGTATCAAAATGACTTTCTAGGAGGCGTACGTGGGATGCGCGCACACGAAATTGGAATCTATACGATTCTTCTCAATGAAATGTATGCACGCGGCCGTCCTCTAGAAATATCGAAAGAACGTTTAGCGCGTCTTTGTGGTTGTGACAAGCGAACTTTTGTTAATGTTTTAGAAATGCTCATCCAAGAGGGTAAGATTTTAAATTTAGCCAATGGATTATGGAACAAGCGTTGCGAAAATGTTTTTCAAGAGCGTGAAAAATTGCTTGAACAAAAATCCTTTGCGGGTCGTTCTTCGGCAAAAAAACGCAAGAAAATCAATGCTGAGATTCAACAACTGCTTAACGAGAGTACAAAAGATGCTGCACAAAGCTCAGAAGCTCAAAAGACAGAAGAAAAGGAAACACCTTACGGTGTTTTAGAAAAGAAAATTTTGTTTGATGAGACAGAACCTTGTTTTTCCTGCGAAGAGAACTTTGAACAAAGCGATCACCCATCACCCTCATCGGCTCTTGATTCTGCTCTCTCTTCCCCTCCACAAGAAGAAGCGGAGCAAAAAAACGCCCCCTCTTTAAACGCTCCCCAAACCGATTTTGCCCCTGCCCCTATTGCACAAATTGTCACGGAGGAAAAAACAAAATCCGCCACCACACTCCCACCCAGCCTCTCTGTATCCATTCCGCCTTCTTCCAACAAAAAACCCACTGCCTCAGTTGCCAAAGGGCATCGCCTTCCTGAGCATTGGCAAGCAGACATCAAGGCAGCAGTTTCAGAAGGTTTAAGTGAAAGCCAAGCTCATTGGCAAGAAAAGAAGTTTCGCGACTATTGGCAAGCCAAAAGCGGCAAAGAAGCTCTCAAAGTAGACTGGCAAGCCACATGGCGCAACTGGTTTCGCCGTGAAATCGAACGGCTAGAACAGCAAAAACAGGGGAGCTCCTCATCTTTCATCTCTGAGAACAACGACATGCTTTACCGCAGTTTGATCAACTATAGCGACAATTTTTGACATCACACGAACAACCTATTTTTCAAGCACGCGCGGAGACAAAAAATGTTTCAAAACCATAAAAATAATAACAAAAACAACAATGAAATAAGCTCTTCATACAGCAAAACGAGCCAACATCACCCCTACTACTCTCACCACAAAAGTGTTCGCCCTACACAAGCCCATCTCTTGCACGCAAAGGAACACAAAAGCTCTCCAGCCTCTGTGTATCCATCCCGCCTTCTTCCAACAAAAACCCCACTGCCTCACAATTGCCCAAGAGCACCGTCTTCCATGCACTTGGCAAATAGTTATCAACGCGGCAGTTTCAGAAACTTTCAGCAAAGATCATACCCTTCAAACAAGGCTCGCCAGCCTCTCTGTATCCACCTCCTCTTTCTCGAGCAACACCCTTCTTCCAATTACCGCCCTTTCCAAAGAGCACCGGCTTTCTGAACATTGGCAAACAGACATCAACAGAGCCATTTCAAAAAACCTTCAACGAAAAGCAAACTCTTTGGCAACAAAACACCCCAACAAGCGCCACAACACATGACCCAACAGGACCCCCAGCATGCACAAAACCTCAGGCAGATCCACCCCGCTCTTCTTACACCCCCCTTCCTCCTTTCCCCAAGACACCACTTCCCATGCTCTTGGCAAACAGACATCAACAGAGCCATTTCAGAAGGTTTGAGTAAAAGCCAACCCCATTAGCAAAGCCAAGAAGTTTGGCGACTATTGGCAAGAAAAGAGCGACAAAGAAGCGCTCAAAGTAGACTGGCAAGCCCCATAGCACCACAGATTTCACGATCAGATCGAACGGTGAGAACAGCAAAAGAGAGTCCTTATCTCCTACATCTTAAGAAAAACAACAATCATATCACGAATAACCATGAGCACAATTTTTGAAATCAAACAAAAACTTATCTCACAAGCCGATAGAATAGCAGAAATGCTTCTTCCCCAAGGGCACAAACGAGGCAACAATTGGATTGTAGGCAACACACGTGGTGAAGCGGGTCAAAGTTTATCAATTTGCTTGAGTGGGAGTAAAGCAGGACTTTGGTATGACTTTGCAGAAGGCACTGGAGGAGATCTTTTAGATCTTTGGTGTGAAGTCAAAGGCATTAGCCTCTCTCAAGCATTAGAAGAAGCACGCGCAACTCTCAATTTGACACGCCCCAAACCCTTTATGGTCCCTCATCGTTCCTATCGCCGTCCACCGGTTCCTAAAGGGCAGACCCCGCAAAATCTGGTAAAAAACTATCTCCACAAAGAACGCCACATTCCTCTAGAGGTTATAAAGCGCTATCGCATAGGAGAAAATGGTGACAAAATCATTTTCCCCTTTTATAAACCCGACGGCACCCTTGCTTTAGTCAAAGAACGGCTCGCGCAAGCAGGAGCAAAAAGCAAACCAACAGCTTCCCAATGTGAACCGATTTTGTTTGGTTGGCAAGCCCTTTGCCCCACAGCCCCCCCCTCCACGCACGCACCTCAGCAAGCATCTCAGCAGGCACCTCAGCAGGCACCCCAAAACATCGCCACAACCAACCCCGCCTCCACACACACACCTCAGCAGACATCCCAACACACATCCCAACACACACCTCAGCAGGCGCCCCAAAACACATCCCAACACACACCCCAGCAGGCGCCCCAAAACACACCTCAGCAGGTACCCTCAACCAACCCCGCCTCCACGCACACACCTCAGCAGGCATCCCAACACACCGCCACAACCAACTACCCCTCCACACACACACCTCAGCAGGCATCTCAGCACGCACCTCAGCAGGCATCCCAACACACACCCCAGCAGGTACCCTCAACCAACCCCGCCTCCACGCACACACCTCAGCAGGCATCTCAGCACGCACCTCAGCAGGCATCCCAAAACACCGCCACAACCAACCACCCCTCCACACACACACCTCAGCAGGCATCCCAACACACACCTCAGCAGACATCCCAACACACACCTCAGCAGGCGCCCCAAAACACCGCCACAACCAACTACCCCTCCACGCAAGCACCCCAAAACACACCCCAGCAGGTACCCTCAACCAACCCCGCCTCCACGCACACACCTCAGCAGGCATCCCAACACACCGCCACAACTAACTACCCCTCCACACAAGCGCCCCAAAACACCGCCACAACCAACCACCCCTCCACGCACGCACCTCAGCAAGCATCTCAGCAGGCACCCACGCACGCGTCCCAACAGGCGCCATTCCCCACGCTTTCTTCAACAAACCGTACCATTGTTATCACTGAAGGAGAAATTGATGCGCTTTCCTTAGCCGCCTATGGATATCCGGCGGTTTCTGTTCCCTTTGGAGGAGGAAGTGGAGGCAAACACAACTGGATTGAAAATGAATTTGATCATTTAGAATCTTTTGAAACAATTTTTTTAGCCACCGATATGGATCCGCCCGGAGAAGAAGCAGCCCGTGAAATTGCCAGCAGGCTTGGACGTCACCGTTGCTACCGTGTCCGTTTACCCCGCAAAGATGCCAATGACTGTTTAACCGCAGGGATTGATAGCGCCACCATAAAAGCCGCCTTTTCCTCAGCACAAAGCTTTGCACCAGAAGGTTTACGGCGCGCCTCAGACTATAAAGATCAAGTGATTGGGCTTTTTTGGCCAGAGCCTGAAAAACATCTTGGTTATACGGTTCCCTATCCTAAACTGCAGGACAAATTGCATTTCCGCCCAGCAGAATTAACGCTCTGGAGTGGTGCGAGTGGTGCAGGTAAAAGCCAATTGTTATCAGACTGTATTCCCCATTGGATTGCACAAAAGAGTCGCCTTTGCTTAGCGTCTCTAGAAATGAAAGGAGAACAATCACTCCGCCGTTTAACCAAACAAACGGGCGGCTTAGAACAGCCTACAAAAGAAACGATTGAACGGATTCTTCATTTTTTAGACGAAGGGCTTATTCTTTATGAACATGTTGGCAAATCAAGCGTAGATACCTTGCTTGAAGTCTTTGACTATTGCCGTGCGCGCTATGGCTGCGATCAATTTATCATCGATAGTTTGATGCGGCTTGGCATTGCCTCTGATGATTATGCAAGACAAGAACAAGCCGTTTATAAAATGGTTGATTGGGCTGTTTTAAACAGTGTGCATATTCACCTTGTCGCCCATGCCCGCAAAGGCGGTCTGGATAAAGATATCCCCAGCACAGAAGACATTAAAGGCGCCTCAGAAATTGGCGCCAATGCCTTTAACATTATCACCATTTGGCGCAATCGGTCGTTGGAAGATAAAATCTTTGCCGCCTCTCTAGCACAAGAAAAAGCAGATTTAGCCAAACGCCCCGGCGTCATTATGAATATTGCCAAACAACGTTCTGGTGATTTTGAAGGAAAAATAGGGCTCTGGTTTGATCCCCAAACCTACCGCTATCGCTGTTCTTTTGAACAATCATTCCCTCGACGTTATCTTTAATGCTCCATAAACCCCACTCTCTTAAAAAACGTCTCCGCCTTCACACGCGCACGCCTTGCGCCCACATAAACAACAGGAAGGATAAATCCACAAATGATAAAAAACACCCAATCCTTCGAGAACCAAAGCCAGCCCAACCCCATATACTCTGCTCCCAAACGCAAACAAAAAAAGGTCGCTCCAACAACAGCGCAAAACACCACCCCTTTCAATAGCCACAAACAACGCGTCACCACCCCATCTTGCCGCCCCCTCATATGCAAAATCAAGAACCACTCCAACACTACAGCAAACACGATCCCTATCAAGGACAATAGTCCCCACGGTATATCCATACTCTCCATTCCCTCAAGAGCCAAAAAAAGGACGACTCCTAAAATGCAGTAAAACAGCACTTCCTTCAAAAAGAGGGAAACACCACAAATACAATAAAACGCCGCCCGCCACCAAGGAATATCGAAGCGATTGGAAAGCTTATAAGTACCAATAACGACAACAATAAAAAGGTAGGAAAACACCAACAACAGCAAAAAAAACAAATCGTTCGACATCAATATCCAAAATAACCCACAGTAAAATTAAAGACCACACCCATGGAGAAAAAAACACCAGCTACCTCAAGAACCAAGCCCATAGAACACGCGCACACCTTGCTCCCTCACAAACAAAAGGAAGGGTAAATCCAAAAATGAATAAAAACACCCAATCCTTCGAGAACCAAAGCCAGCTCAACCCTAGATTCTCTGCTCCCAGACGGGTAAAACAAAGAATTAGTGCCAAAATGCAGCAAAACAGCACAAAATTCAAAGCACGCAACAACCTCTGTAACACCGTATCACCTTGCTCGCGTATAAAGAACCCCAAGAGCACTTTCAACAATACAGTCAAGATCAATCCCTTTAAGAATACCGCTCTTATGCTATCCATATCTCTGACGCCCACAGCAGCAAACCACAGGATAAAGCCCATAAGGCAACAAAACATGACCGCCTTTACGAACACTTGCCCCGCCACAGGCATACTCTTGACGCCCAGATGCACCAAACCAAGGACAGTTGCAAAAATGCAAGAAAACACCGCCCCCTTCAAGAGCAGCTCCCCGTCAACAGCGCGACGACCCACGCCCACATAAACAAAACCAAGGTAGGTGGCAACAACGCCATAAAGCACCACCCATCTCCAAAACACCCACTCTGTAACAGAGCGACGCTTTGCTCCCTTATAAATAAAAATCAAGGCCAGAGAAAAAAAGCAGAAAAACCCCAACCACTGCCAAAACATCACATCGTTCGACATCAAATACCCCTCACAGAAAGAACATCAAAGACCACGCCCGTGGGAAAGAAAAATGCTCATTTTTTTTAAGCACCACCCCAACAGTACACGCACACACCGCACCCCCTCCAGGGCAAAAAGAGGAACAAGTCCAACAGTGCCCACAAACACCATATTGTTCGAGATCACAAACCAATGACCCCCCATATGATTGGCGCCGTTATACGCCAATCCAACAACAGCTCCAACAACGCCGCAAAACACCACAGCCTTGAAAAACACGCCCCACGATACAGTCTTACGGTCTGCTCCCACAACAATAAAACAAAGGGTCGCTCCAGCAATGCAAGAAATCTCCACCCCCTGCCAAAACACCTCCCACGTCATAACCGGTCGCCCCGCATCCTCATAAGCAAAACCAAGGACCAAGCCAATAACGCAGAAAAACGCCAGCCCCTTCAAAAACATGTCCCGCGCAACCACCATACGCCCCGCTCCTTTATTAAGTAAAAATCAGAGACCATGCCAAAAATGCAGAAAAAGATCAATCCTTTTCAAAGAATGAAAGCCTAAACCCCAAACGCTTTGCTCCTAAACCAATAAGCCCAAGGATAAGACCAAAGACAACGCCAAAAAGAATGTTAAACACCCACTTGTTTGAGAACCACACCCAAGTCAAACCAAAGTGCTCGGCTTGCGCATAAATAAAATCAATGACAGCAGCAAAAATGAAGCTCAACAACACCATCTTGAAGAACAAACCCTTTTTTACACCACGCCGCTGCATTACTTCATAACCAAACATAAGGAAAATGCCGGGAGTGCCATAAAATACCACAGCCCGTAAAAATACGCCCCACGTCATCCCCAACGCCTTCATTTCCATATAAACAGACACAAAGACAAAAACCGCAATGCAGAAAAATACCAATCTTTTCAAAGATAAAGCGCCGCGCAACATCATGCCACTCCCCATCAAGCCATTCAAGGAAAATCCACCATGCAACAAAACACCCCTCTTTTCAAGAGCCAAATCCATGGGGCTCCCCCACACAAGCGCAACAGTCCAAATCACCCCCAAGAGCGCATACCCAACACGCACACTCCAACACATGTCTTCCTCTCATCCCCCTCTTTTGCCTAGAGCAAGCAACATTTTTTAAAAAACGAGAAGCAAAGTTAAAATTTTTAAGGAGATGCTATGACCCATCACGAGAAAAAAAATACACAAACCTGCCCGCTTGATCATCAAAATCAAGGAAAGCACATTGGTCATTTAAAGACGCAAGAAATCCCTGTTGAAACGCGTAATCCTTATTTTAAACCCAATCATCCAGAAAGTTCCAGCAATCCGCGCACCATCAATGCCATTGCCAATACACAAAGCCATCCCATTGCACTTTTATATGCGAAAGGACATCTCAGCAAAGCCCAATATAAAGCGGCAGAACGTTTTTATTTTTACTGGCGTCAAAGTCAAGCCGATCTCCACATGAGCCTTGACTACACCCGTGAAAAGGTTTCCTGTAGCCAAGGGTACACACACCCCATTGAACGTCAAATAGAAGCCTCCAATCATTTAAGAACAATCAAAGTTCAACTGGGTATTCTTGGCTATTCACTGCTTGAACGCGTTATCGGCTATGGACAAGCAATCAAAGAATTAAATTCTTCAAAACGCAAACAAAATTCCCTTGCCGATCATTTACGAGATTGTTTAGACTTGCTCGCATTTCATTGGGGATATGCAAACCATAAACATTCTGAATAATCCCCTCCTCGCCATTCAAATCTGCCTCCCATGTTGCTGCGCCTTCTAAAGCCCCCCACACCGCTTAATCATCCAGCAGCTCTCCCCAACCTCTTCCACCACTTCACCCCTCACACCCAAAAGGACAATACTTCACTCCACACCCACTCAAGATACACTCCACACCCTTAAAAACAAAAACCCTGCTCCCACACCAGTCCTGTAATCATGAGGTTCTTTTAAGTTTATTCGTGCTTATTGAAGAATAAGTTTTGTTTAAGATGCTTGCATGCATCATAACAGCTTTAAATACAGTTTATTTAAATACAATTTAATTGTTTAATTAATGTCGAGTCTCAAAATAAATATTCAATTGAAAAAGTATTCATTAATTTTTAATGCAAAATGACAAAATTTTCTTTTTTGTAAAAAGTATTTTTTATATTGATATATTTTGAATTCTCTGCTAATTTTAGTGTAATAGTTTTGTAAGTATGAATTTGTGGATTGGATACGGTCTTTTAAATTCATTTTTTTAACATGTCCTACAAGCCAATGTTAAAATTCTCCTGCTTTTAGTCCTCTGATTACAACGGAGGACTTTTTTTTATGACTGTACTTTTTTATAACTGTATTGTCTTAAATCACTCTCTTATGAGCTTTGTTATATTCCTCCATAAAATCTCCCCGCAAACTAGATCATTCTTTTATCAAGTTGGCTTGCGTTCGATCCTCAAAGAACAAAGATTCTTAACCCAATCTGATCTACAAACAGCTTGGATAGACTTCACTCTTGGTTTTCCATTCACTCTTTGTTTTCTATTCAGGGATTTTCAGCTGAACTCAAGATGCAACACGAGCAAGCTCTGCCCTAAAGATTCACCACGCCCTTTAAAAAACACTTCAATATATCCAAAGCGCCGGCTGGCTCTCATATCACCAAACCGCAAATGACAGTGTTTTACGACATAACAGAATGACTTATGTTTGACGACTTTCTTTATCCTGTAGCCCACCAACCGGTTGATGTATCATGGCACCATTTTGATTTATAATTATAATCGCGCGTTATTCATATTAAAATTAAGCGACCCGAGTATCATAGGGATTGTCTCATTTCAAATTTATTTCATATTGCATCAATCAACAGCATATCTTTTGCACGTTACCAACATGAGAGACATATGAAATAACACACTTCGAAGATAAAAAAGCAAGATGCCTCTTATGAACACGCTCAAGAGCCAAAGGCTGTCATCCCATGAGATGCTAAAATAGTATGATAGTGCTGGCTTTCGCCTTATGCGATTTTAAAAAGGGCTGATCCACTTCACAAGAGATTTCTCCATTATCCCATTCACCAACATTATTGTGAGATAAGACAACATGAGTTTTTTAAACAAAGACATAAATGTGCAACACAAGTATATTCTGTTTGAAACATTTGGTTTGATGTGAGTCGCCTAAAACCCCATTAAAAAACTTGCATCCCCACGAGAAAAAACTAAAGCGTGAGGATAAAAACATGAGACAAGCGTGATTCCATTCAGCTATTGCTCTTTAACTGTCAAACCAAATAAAAAATAGATCCGGCCAAATAAAAAATAGATCCGGAAAGACGGAGTTTCATCTATAGCACTTCATATTCTTCTCAAATATGTTCATCTTCCTGCTTTAAGAGATAAACTAAAAAGATATACAACATCGCTCCTAACATCCCCCTCTTTCTAGCATCCCTCAAGAATCAAACGTTATACAGCTCATTTTGTCATATTATAAAGCATTGTTATTTTAATGCGGTGTTGAGGCAGTGAAAATAATTGAAGTGTTTAGCCACCGCCATTAGCGAAGCAAAAAAACAAACTGTTGAAAAGCAGTGTAAATCTTGTGTAAACATAAAAAAAACAAGAAAAAGGCACAAAAATATCTTAATTTTTATAAAAATACTCAACGTCTTTTACGATTGTATTGACGAACAACCCTGATCACATAATCATCTTAAATATTGAGAATAAAAAATGAATAGCCCTACCCTAGCAAATACAGCAACCTACCAATATAAAATATAAAAAAAAATCTTTTGGTTATCTCTGTTTCTTATAGAATATGCCTTTCCCTATGGATGCACTCTAGCCTCCAAAGAGTGCATTCAATCCATGGAAAGGATGCACTCCGCGCCTTAAAAAGAGTGCATCCTTCCCCTCAAACGGATACTGCCCAACCCTCATAAAGCAGTATCCAAACTGTAGAGGATGCACTCCGCCCTCATAAAGAGTGCATCCTTCCCCTCAACGGATACTGCCCAACCCTCATAAAGCAGTATCCAAACTGTAGAGGATGCACTCCGCCCTCATAAAGAGTGCATCCTTCCCCTCAACGGATACTGCCCAACCCTCATAAAGCAGTATCCAAACTGTAGAGGATGCACTCCGCCCTCATAAAGAGTGCATCCTTCCCCTCAACGGATACTGCCCAACCCTCATAAAGCAGTATCCAAACTGTAGAGGATGCACTCCGCCCTCATAAAGAGTGCATCCTTCCCCTCAACGGATACTGCCCAACCCTCATAAAGCAGTATCCAAACTGTAGAGGATGCACTCCGCCCTCATAAAGAGTGCATCCTTCCCCTCAACGGATACTGCCCAACCCTCATAAAGCAGTATCCAAACTGTAGAGGATGCACTCC
>NZ_JBHILW010000015.1:0-20323 GCF_042193565.1 Bartonella sp. SD1336NMGDW | reverse complement strand
ATTATTAGAGAAAGCTGGCAAAAAGAATGCGCTTTGTAAAGGAAAGTGTGAAAATCCTATTCCCGAACCTAATTATACGGTCCCTAACCTTAAAAAAATATAAATAAAATCAACAAGTTATAGCACCATAAAAGTGCTGTGGCGGAGGGGGTGGGATTCGAACCCACGGTACAGTCTCCTGCACGCCGGTTTTCAAGACCGGTGCCTTAAACCGCTCGGCCACCCCTCCAAACTGGATATGCTTTTTGACAAATTTCTTGTAAAAGGTCAATCATTTTAATGCGCATTTTAAAGCGTTCTTTGTAAAACTATTTAAATTTCAATTAAAATAATTCTTCATAAGTCAATTCTTTGAGTGTGTTATCTAACGGTTTCATTTTTAAACATGATCGTTTTTTCTGTTTAAAAATTTTTCACAAAGCAATATTTTTTTAAGTTTTAACGACCGATATTCGTAATAATAAGAAAGGTTCAGTTGAAAATATTTGATAAATTATATTAAATTCTTTGCGGGCGTGTATTTTTGAATTATTTTATCTTTCCAGATATTTATTCTATTCAGATATCTAGTGCGTCTAAAGGGTATCTTGGAGGGAATAGCTGGTTTGCACTATTTGGAAAAGTTTTATGTAAGATTTGCATCGACAGTTTAAAATCTCTTCCAGATATGACTGGAAATTAGGTGTATTTATAATACTTTTTTTTGTGGGATAAGCAAAAAGTTAGTTGGAACGGAAGAAAATATTATTGAACAATACGCTTAGATCAATAGATAGCTTGTTAAGGTATTGCATAGTTTTTCAAGAATAGAACTTAAAAACGCTAAATTATGCAGAGGCAGAAAGCATAAACTTTAATAGACAAGGTTTTTAAAGCCGATTCATTCATAAGTATGTTTAGAACAAAAAACTTATTTACAAAATAAAATGGTGGGCGATGAGAGCAAATAAAAAGCAAGTAAAATAAAATAGTTATGTCTAATATGAGGGAATAGGTGAATCTTGATTCTATTGAGTTTTTTTGCCTCTATCCCTCATCTTTTTGAAGCTTTTTTATGGCTTCAAGAGCAAGTTTTTTACGGTCTGCGCTCTTTGTGTAAAGAGATGCCATAGCGTCATCTGTCCAGCCAAAAATTGCTTTGAGTTGTGATACTGTTGCACCAGAGTTAGCTGCGCGTGTTGCTGCTAATTTTCTTAAGCCATGTGCTGATTTTTTGATTCCCGCTACGTTACAAGCCTCACGAAAAAGGTTGCCAAAACTTTCTTTAACGAGTTTTTTACCTTCTTTACCACAAATGAATGTTTCTTCTCCAATAGGACCAGTTTCAAGTGTTTTTGCTAGTTCCGGTAAAATAGGAAGAAAAACATCTGTTTGGAATTTACTTTTCTCTGTTTTAAGATGAATGATATTATTCTTTACATCTTTCCAGCCAATGCGGACCGCATCACCACGACGCAAACCCGTATATAAAAGAACATCAATCCAAACGCGTTCATGGGTACCATGGGACCATCTTTGATAATATTTCTCAACATCTTCTTCTGTCCAAACAGCAAACCCATCTTTGTTGTGAAGGGCTGGTCTTTTAACACCTAAGGCTGGATTATTTTCTAAAAGACCTTGGTCAATTGCCCAATTAAAAAGTCCATTAAGGGCTTTCAGAAAGTTTCTAGCCATTGCTGGTGTTTCTTTACGCCGTTCAACACCGGCTATAATATGCTTCTTTTCAATTGCTTGGTATGGAATGTTTCCTATAGTATCACATACCTTCATAAGGATGAGTTCTTTTTGTTTTTTTGTAGCTTTAGTGTAACTATGCCAATTAGAGCTGTTAAAGTATTGTTTAAGCAGCCATGCAAATGAACCTTCAACAAGTTTACCGGTTTTTGATTTAGGAAGTATAAGTCCTTGTAACTCGGCAAGTGCGCTTTTGTAGTTATCAACAAACTCTTGCGTTCCATAGGTACCGCGTATTCTAATGCGTTTGCCATGACCAATACGTACATACCATACAATTTTGCCATGTTGAGTAATTTGTTTAACGAGATGAGGAGGACGTGGTTTAGGCATGGTATTTTACATCTTAGAGAGTGCGGTTTCGTAATATTCATTCTTTGACAAATCTAAAAGTTTGTCTGGGTGGTTAACTGAATTTGGTATTGGAATATCGGATTTAAGATAGATAAGCAGTTCACCGGTAGGTTTGATTTCTACGAGTTCACAACCTTGTTTTTTAGCTTCTCTTAAAGCGCGTGCAATGGCTGGTTGCGTTATAGCAGCTGGACGAGGCGCCATATCTTTTCTCCTTACATTGAGATGCAATTCACGTGTGGCGTGAATCACGCATTACTTGAAAGTGTTAAGAAGGGTGGGGGTGCTTGTAGATATGCGGGGAACAAAACACCCCCATAAGGTTAAGCAGCTTTTGTTGAGAGTTGTTTTATCTCTCGTTCTATCTCTGCTAAAAAGGTTTCAACAGCTTGATTGATCTGTTCAATTTGTTGATCATCACGGAGAATACGCTTGACTTTCATGCGTAAGTGAAAGAATTCCCCCGTAAAACGTGGGTCATAGCTTACGAAATCACACCACTTTCGTTCTGTACAAGCCATTTGGAATTGCATCTGTGCGTGATATTCAGGCTTGATTTCGTCACCTATACAAAAGCGCATATGTGTTACTGATCTCGGGCATTTGACTTCGATTAAACCGTCTTCTCCAATGAGACCATCGGGGCTAGCCCCCGCCATTTCTATTGTGGGGTGTTGGATAAAGCCGCATTTTGTTATATCGGCATCATAAATGAAGCCATATTCTCTCAAGGCATCATCTTCATGCTCAATACCCCATCTCATATCTTCAGTTTCATAATAGGGGCTTGTTTCGCCTGTTAAGCGCTCTGTTATGAGTTTGATTTTGTAGTCTTCATATTTGCTCGTAGGCAATCCTTTTGTAGTTTTACTGAGTACGCTGTAAATGTTTGATGCGGTGACTTTACCCAAGCGCGCTTGAAACCATTCTGCTGTTCTTTGTTCCATATCACACCGCCGTTCTTTGTTCTTGTGGTACATATTCTATATCTTGGACGTGAATATATTCGGCATCTTGTATAGGCGCCTCTATTTGCTTTTGTTGTAGGAAAGCTTGTTCTTTTTCATGCTGTCTCTTTTGCAAAATATCCAAAATCCTTTGTGCTACTTCATCAGGAAGATCTTCAAGTCTGTCGACTTGTGCATACTCAAGCACTTTTTCTTCTTCTGTTTGAGTGATGTTTATTAATTGTTTGATTTGCGTAAGCACATCATAAGAAACTAACTTCGTTTGTACGTTATGGTTTGCTTCATTGATACGTTTTGCTTCATCTTCTTCATAAATACCGGAAAGCCCGAAAGCATAGCGAGCACATTGTATAGTAGCTTTATGGCGCAACATGCGTGCTGGATATTTTTGCCATGCTTCACTTTTTTCTTGTTCGCATTCTTTGCGATATTCGATGACTTCGATAGGGTCTTTAATTCCCTTGAGACGAATAGCACATTTGATAGCAATGAGCTTCCCATCCTTATCGAGTTGATCTTGAAAGGTCATGCCATCAAAGTCAGGATTTGATTTGATGATCTTTATCCAACCGTCGATAGAAACAACGGGTATGATGCCGCCGCCTTTTTTAGGGAGTGCATAGATTTCTTTTGTTAAAGGGTTAAGTCCATAAGTATTGGCAACAAAAAGAAAAACGGCAAATTCTGCATCAGTGATGACACTAGCATTTTTATATCCAATACAAGTTTTTATGATTGTTTCTCGAAATTCTTCAGCAGAAAATCCATATTTTCTTGCCATTTCTGTTAAAAAAGTGGAATTTGTCATCTTGATTTCCTACATTGCGCGCAATTCCCCCGTGGCGTGAATCACGCTTGTGTTTAAAAATGTTGTTTGGTTGTTAGAAACGGCTTATATAGCTTATATCGCTTGCTGAATAGTCACTTTCGTAGATGATTGAATTGCGTCCACGAATTTCAAGATTACCAGAAATATTTACATTATCTAAAATATATACTCCATCTAGAATTTTCATATTTCCGGAAATGTGTGCTTTATCACTTATATAAGCATCTCCATAGACACGGGCATTGCCATAAACATGGCCCAAAACTCGAGCCTCACCATAAATTTGTGCATTGCCGTAAATTTGCGCATCATATTCAACATATGCTTCACCGCAAACTTTTGCATTTTCATAAACACGCGCCCTGCCTGTAATTTCTGCGCGTTCAAATACTTGTGCATTGCCGAAAATCTTAGCGTCACCACAAACCATAGCTTTATGCCAAACCCAACAATCGCCTTCATGCGATAGGTTGTCTTCTTTTTGTATATAGCCACCTAAGTAACCTTTTTTAATATTTCTAAAATCTCTTAATGCACGTATGCGATAAAGTTTTTTACTTTTATCGGTTCTTGCATCATAAAATTCTTTTATTTCATCAGTCAGTTCGTATTTCTTTTCCATGATTACTATTTCTCACGTTCTTCGATTATGGTGGAGCCACTAATTTTACAATTTCCAGCAATGTTTACACGACAGCAAATATATGCTTGATTGTAAATTTTAGCATTTCCGTAAACGTGTACACTTTTCCCTATAACAGAATTCCCATAAATCCGCGCATAGTCAAAAACCTTGGCATTATCTCCAACATAAGCACCACCAACTTCGGCATAATCAGAAACTTGTGCATTGCCATAAACGCATGCATTCCCATAAACCCGCGCATCATCATAAACTTTGGCATCACCGTAAACGTGTGCATTGCCAAAAATCCAACAGTCTCTCTTATGGCTTAAGTTGCTCTCTTTTTCTATAAAACCGCCTAGGTCACCTTTTTTGACATATCCAAAGTCTCTTAATGCTCTAATTCGGTGAAGAGTTCTTCCATCAAACACAATTTTTTCATCAGTAAGTTCGTATTTTTTCATCTGGTTTGTTACCTAGTTGAGATTCTTTTATCGCCATCAATCCAGTCGTCCCAACATACACATGCTTCACCGTAAATTTTTGCATGACCGTAAACATGCGCATCACCGGAAACTTCTGCATTGCCGTAAACACGCGCCCTATCATAAATGTATGCCTTTTCGTAAACTTGTGCATTGCCATAAACTTCTGCATTATCAAAAACGTGCGGTTCACCGCAAATATATGCATCACCGTAAACTTCTGCATGACCATAAATGCATGGTTCATCGCAAACTTCTGCTTTGCCATAAATACGAGAATTGTTGTAAACATGTGCATAACCGTAAACTTGTGCATTTTCGTAAACCAAGGCATCACCAAAAACCTTGGCATAACCATAGACTTTTGCATAATCCCCAATCCAGCAATTACCACGATGCGATAGGTTGTCTTCTTTCTCGATATAGCCTCCTAAATCACCTTTCTCGACGTTTCCAAAGTCTCGTAATGCGCGAATGCGGTGGAGAGTTTTGCCCCCAACTTCGATTGTTTCATCAGTAAATTCGTATTTTTTTTCCATGGTTTATTTCCCTTAATGCATGTTTTGTTTTTTAATCTCTTGAGACAACATACCAATTCCTTTTGCTGTGATTTTTGCGCAAGGAATGACTTTTTCTATTCCACTTGCGGTTTGAAGTGTAATGGTGGGACAATCCATTAGTCCTTTTTGGATTTTATCCTGATAAGGCAATAAGCGATCCCCGAAAGTGCGTCGATACACCCATCCTTTTTTCTGTAGGAAGAGAATGAATTGTTTTGGTTGCATTTCGAGCACTTTAGCGGCTTCAGTAAGACCGAAGAGCCCATCAGAGCGTTGTAAGCTTTCAAGAGCCATGGCTTTTGGTTTTAAATCTTCAATGATGATGTCTTTACGCTCATTTTCATTTTTTAGATGAGTTAATACACCTAACATTACTTGTGGACTTGAGTAATCGATTTGTGGTGTAAGAACTTGCTTTGCACGCCGCTCGCATTCAATAAAATATTGACGGGCTTGTTTACCTTTCTTATTGTTTTCAAGCATAGAAAGCTCTTTGGCTACGCTTAGAGTTAGATGATAGTCTTTACGATTGTGACCACCCCTTCCTTTGCTTCCCAAAATAGGGAAGCAAACAAAGTCTTGATTTTCTACCAAATTATATTTGTTGATACGTTCAGTAATCCAGTCCGCAAATTTTTTACCTACTTCTAAAAAACTATGCAAATCACGTGCGTTGACTGTTTGAACGCTTTCTTCGTTAATGGTGTTATTTGTAATAGTGATAGGATTATCCATTTTTATAATCTCTTTGAATTACCAATATTGATAAGAGAAGGTGGCGTCTTTTAAAAACGCCTTTAGCTTTTAAAGCACATCACAAGGACGCAAACGGTGTTGTTTTTCGTAAGAACCATACATTGCATCATCATATTCGCGCTGTTTTATATCATCTAAAAAAAAACCGTATGCTGTGCTGTGTAGAATAAAATCGTGAGGAATGTTTCCGTTGAAACACTGCTCTTCACATTCTTTAAGATAGAATTCGGCAATATCTTCAGAGATATCTTCGCAACGATTAGTCGTTGGTTCAATACGCAAAATTTGGACAGCATTATCGGCTTGGTCGATAAATTTGATCATGTCACTTTCTTCTAAGAAAGGACCAGATTTAGCGAGATTTTGCTCTTCATTTTCGCACATCACTAAGAGAATTTCATCAGAATTTATAAACACTGGTTTATTCACAAATGCCTCCATACTGCCTATTGGCAAAAGTTATTTTCTAAGATATGGGATATCTTGATACCAAAATGGTAATTTAAAGTCAATACCAAAATGGTTATTTTTTATTTTTTATTTTTTATGAGTAGAACAAATGGATGAAAAATGGTCAATTAATACGCAAATATTGGAACTATGGAATAAATTGACAGAAGATGAAAAAAGAGAGTTTATTCTTTTTTATCTTGATAAAATGAAGAAAGGAGATCCAGAAGTTTAACCTTATTATCGTAGCTTAGATGCTCTAACATATCTTCAATTTGTTCATCTAAGCTATTAGGCTTATTTCCTGAAAACAACAATTGTTTGGGAGTAATTTTTAAGTGTGGTGCCAAACGTATAGCCCACTCTTTTGTTAATTTTCGTTGCCCATTTTCTAAACGAAAAATTTGTGGCTGACTAGTTCCCACCAATTCGGCTAATTCTTTTGGAGTTAAACCGACTTTTTGTCTGAAAAATTTCAAATTATTCATGATTCTTATCCTAATTAAAAAAAAAATCCTTTCAAATGCCAATATGGTAAAATTTCCTTGTTTTAATAATACCGATATGGTATAAAAAGGAATGTCTAAACTAAAACTGTATTTATCAAAGAATAATATTACTTATGCCGAGTTTGCGATTTTGGTAGGTGTTACGCAAGCATCTGTAGCACGCTATGTAAATAAGAAGCGATTTCCGCATCCTAAGATAATAAAAAAGATAGCAGAAGTTACCGATAATTACATAAGCCCTAGCGATTGGTATCAAGAGAATTTTCCTTCAATTGCAAAAAGTTCCGGCGTTGATAGCGCGCGTGAGACTTTGCAGCCTTAAGGAGGTGATGATGGCTGTAGAAAAGAAATACGAACTTACTGATGAAACAATTGAGTTTGCTGGAAAAACTCTTCACCGCATTCGTGCATTGAGAAGCTTTGGAAAAGTTAAAGCAGGTGATGTTGGTGGTTTTGTAGAGAGTGAAGGCAACCTCTCTCATGAGGGCGATTGTTGGGTTGGGAATAGGGCATGGGTTTATGGTGATGCACGTGTTTTTGGCAATGCCAAGGTTCTTGGTTTTTCTCATGTTTATGACAATGCCCGTGTTTATGAGAATGCCAATGTTCTTTTAGCAGCTGCGATTTATGGCAACGCCAAGGTTTGTGGTAATGCGCATGTATTTGGCAATGCCAAGGTTTGTGATGAAGCTGCGGTTTTTGGTAATGCTTACGTTTACGATAATATCCATGTTTATGGCAGCGCCAAGGTTTATGGCAACGCCAAGGTTTGTGGTTATGCCAAGGTTTGTGATGCTGCTAAGGTGTTCGGTCATGCCGTGGTTTATGGTAAGTCCAAGATTTATGGAAATGCATATGTTTGCGGCACTGAAGAATATGGTGGCGACAGAGTTTATATGTGTTCACATAATGCAAATGAAGCGCATAAGAATGATGATGGTAAGCCTCGTGTAGAGCTTATACCGCCGTTGGCACTGCTTGAAATTGGTAAAGTTTTAGAGTTTGGGGCAAAGAAGTACGGAGCAAACAATTGGCGTAATGGCATGCACTGGAGCAGGTTTCACGGTGCTGCTTTACGTCATTTATTAGCATGGTTTGGTGGAGAGCATAAGGATGCTGAGAGTGATTTATCACACTTGGCACATGCGGCTTGTTGCATTCTTTTTTTAATGGAATGCGAAGCACAACAGATTGGTCATGATGACCGCCCTCATAAAAATTAAAGGAGATAAAGATGAGTTCGAATGAAATTTTATGGATAGCAGTGGTTTCAGTTTTGCTCTTAAGCGGAGTGATGTTTCGTATTGCATTGCATTATCGCAACCAAGTTAAAGCACTTAAAGAGCAGGTTCAAGATATTAAGAAAAAAATGAAAGAGAATGAGTTTAGGTATTTAATGGAAAGCAAGCAAACAATTGATGAATGTGATGCAGATCTTGAAGAACGTGACAAGGAAATTAAACAACTGAAGCAAGAGATTGAAGAACGCGACGAGGAAATTGATGAACTGAAGCAAAAGATGGAAGAATGTGACGAGGAGGAAATGGAAGAACTGAAGCAAGAGATTGAAGAACGTGACGAGGAAATTGAAAAACTTAAACAAAAGATAGATGCGTACCGAGAAGAGTTTAAACGGAAAAGTGAAAAGATAGAGCTACTAACAGTACATGTTCAATCATGTGATGCGGAAATTAAAGAATTGAAGCAAAAGATAGATGCGTACCGAGAAGAGTTTAAACGGAAAAGTGAAAAGATAGAGCTACTAACAGTACATGTTCAATCATGTGATGCGGAAATTAAAGAATTGAAGCAAAAGATAGATGCGTACCGAGAAGACTTTAAACGGAAAAGTGAAAAGATACAGGCACTAAAAGCAGATGTTCAATCACGCGACGAGGAAGTTGAAAGACTAACACAAGAGCTTAAACAGCGTGATGAAGCAGTAAAAGCGCCGCCTCATAAGAATAAGAAGAGTAAGAAGAAGGGTAAGTGAGGAGATAGAGATGGGCTTAATTGCGCTTATTATATCTTGTTATGCAGCTTATACTGCTTTTAAAACCACAAAAAGGCTTAGACAAGAGATAAATGAAAAAGACGAAATAATACACGAGCAAGCAAAGCTCATTGAAAAATTATCTTTTCCTAACGTTTCTTATTGTGTGAATTGCAGTAAAATTGTGTGCAGAGAAGTCGTTTAAGCACCATTCTAAGAAAAAACCATCATTAAATGTAAGTGATTTAGATGCTTCATACAATTCTTTGTTTTGATCTAGGTACGCGGACTGGGTGGGCGATACGTGGTGCAAGTGGTGACATGTTCAGTGGTACCGTGAATTTTCAATCGCGCCGTTTTGAAGGCGGTGGAATGCGTTACTTGCGCTTTAAGCAATGGCTATCAGAAATAAAGCAGACAGCAGGTCAAATTGACGTGGTGTATTTTGAAGAGGTGAGGCGTCATAAAGGTACAGATGCAGCGCATATTTACGGTGGTTTGTTAGCAACGTTAACGGCGTGGTGTGAACAGCATCAGATACCGTATGAGGGGATACCAGTAAGTACGATTAAGAAAGCGACGACAGGCAAGGGGAATGCGTCGAAAGAAGAGATGATTAAGGCGGTGCGTGCAAAAGGGCATGCGCCTTGTGATGACAACGAAGCAGATGCTTTAGCAATTTTATATTTAGTTAAAGAAAGGGAATTGGGGTATGTCCAGTAAATTACCATGGACGAGGCTTTTTGCAGACAAGTGGCTTCTTGATCTTGCTTGTTTACCCGCAATTGAAGGCAATGTTTATATGCGATTGCGATTGCAAATGTTGCGCACTAGAGAGCCTCTTGTAAATGATGCGCAAATATTATCTCATTTTACGTGTTGTTCAGTAAAAAGATTTCAGAAGGCATTAGATTACTTATTTAGATCTGGACACATTATTCTTTCAGAAGATGGTCATTTGTGGTGTTCAGATGTTGAAGAAGAATTAAAAAATTCAGACGAAACTTTAAATAAGTTTGCAGAAAGAGCAGCAAAAGCCGCCAATACTAGAAAACATAAAAACCACGAAGAATCTTCAAGAGAGCTTCAAGATTCTTTAAGAAGTCTTCAAGATTCTTCAAGATGTCTTGAAGATTCTTCAAGAGGGTACAATAACAATAACATTAACAATAACAAAAAAAATAAAAATATTATTTTATCAAAAAGAGAAATTGATTTTGAAAATTTAGAAACAAACGATTTGGTTGACGAGCCAATCGAGTGTGATGTTGAAAGCCAATCAGAACAAATCAAAACGATAGAAACCAAACAACCAATCATTCACGAGCAAAATATCAATCTTTCAAACGAAGTTAACAACCGATGGCAAATTAACGAAGCGATGATTGCGAAATTGCCTTCACGAAAAGTTAAAAAGGTTGGAAAAAAACTTTCAGAAATCTTTGACACGATGATGCCTGCTTATTTTCCAGAGAAAGCAAACTTTTTTGAAGAAACTAAGAAAACAAGCGAAAAACAAGACGTTGAAAGAATACTAGAAGATTTCAAACCCGATTTTCAATACGCAACTGAACAAGGATTAACGCATGATGAAGCCTTATCAGAATTTGAAAAATTTGTACGCTTTTCAAAATCCAACCCATGTCGAAATACAAATGAACGCGATTGGCAAAGCGCTTGGGATAATTGGATTACGCATCCAGAATATGGATTGGTAATTAAGAAACACAAAAAATTAGAAACGGAAAAACTATATGCAACCGCATGCTATAAATCATCATCAAACAATTTCGCAAACAACCTTTCAGAAAGATTTAGCATACCCCCAACAGCGATCTACGCTTAAAGACACTTATGGATCAGAAATAGAGCTTTTTTCGGGAGCATCAGTCATGAAATCGTATTTAAAAGGATCCGAAAAAACAGCAAAGTAGTGAAATTTGCTGATGATTTTGAGAATAGAGATGCGTTTAAATTGACAGAAAGGCACCGTACAGAGCGATTTAAAGATTTTGTGATAAAAAACACATTGAAATTAAAAACGCTTCTGTACGGTCCATTTTGAGGCAAATAAACCCATTGGTAAAGTTATGGATTTAGATAGGGGATATTAAACCAGATGTTTTTAAAAAAACGTAAACAGAAAGGGCAAAAAAAGTGGGTTGCAACGGCGGTCGGTCATGCACCATGGGGATTAGGGGTAGCAGAACATTTTTATAACCTTTACGAATATGATGATGGCACAAGAGAATACGAAGAATTTGACGGTGGTCAGTATCATGAGATGCCTGAGAATGTTGATTACAGTACCAAGGCGCAAGTGAAAGCTTGGATATATGGGGGTGGTATTCCGAAAAGCGTTCTCAATTACGAACCTCTTATAGACGAGATCAATAAAGAGATCAAAAAATTATCGAAAACCGCAGGAAATAAATATGTTTACAGATAAGCAGCTAAGAGCCTTGTTTGGTATTATAATTTTTATATTTTTATGCTTTCTAGGAATTAAAAAAAATCCCTATTTTATCCAAGGTATTTTGATATTTGCATCTTTTGGTTTGATAATAATAACAAATATTTTTGTAATTTTATGCAATTCTCATATTCCTTTTGAGTTGCAGAACAATCCAAAATACAAACGTGGCAATACAACAGGTTGGAAGACATTAACACGTGATTTACAACAGTATTTGCACAGACTTTTAAAGCTAATAAGTTTAGCGCTTGTCGTTTTAATTTTTCCAAATAGTTATACTGTATTTTGGTATTTAGATATCGTTATTTGGTACTTTTTTTTAGTTTATTCATTCTTTCTCATGTTGCATACACGCAGTTTAATAAACATGTCCATTTACGCACTACATTTTATACTAAAAACCAAAAGTAAAATTTAAAAGCACTTGGTATTCAATTAGGTAGGTATCAAAATGAAAAAAATTGAAAAAAATAAAAAATACGTATTGACATTAAGGAAAGGTTCGTTTAGAAAGGCATCAAGTGTGTAGAAACACTTAGCGAATAGCGGATAGGTTACGATACAGCCTCTCCCATGCCTTTTAAAATACTGACTTTCTTTTATGCTATCATTGGCATATAACGATTTATGTCGGGTGTAGTGTGTTATACAATACCCTTTTTAGGGGAAAGCACACAGCGGACTATTCGCCGTGTTTCTAGCGCCCGGCGCCCTTATAGGGTGTCAATAGAAACCTTCTTTACGAATAGGATTTATTATGCAAAATTCTGTCAAAAAATATCAACTCACCAATCAAACAATTCTTCGTGAGGGTAAAAAACTTTATCGCATTAAGGCGTTAAGAGATTTTGGTGATGTTAAAGCTGGTCAACTTGGTGGCTATATTGAATCTGAAGAAAATCTTTCCCATGATGGTAATTGCTGGGTTGGTGATCAGGCCATTGTTGTGAGCCCTGGTCGTGTTTACGAAAATGCGCAGGTTTATGGCAATGCAGGTGTTGGTGGTTTTGTATATGGTAATGCTCGCGTCTACGATTCAGCAAAGGTTTTTGCCAATGCCCATGTGTATGATAATGCCCATGTTTTCGATAGTGCAAAAATTGTAAGTAAAGTGCATGTTTATGAAAATGCCAATGCATGTGGCATGGCTATTGTTACTAAGAATATTTGTGGTGACACAATGAATAATGTTTATACAGAACGCCTTTCTCCTTATGGTGAAATTTGCTTTGTTATGTGTCGTGCTCATAGGAAAACAGCTTAAATAACGGCGCGGGCGCGGCGGGGGCGCCTCCTTATAACCATTTCACTTAAAATTTGTTTGAATATTAGATTAGGAGTTACCTATGACCACTACAACTGTATCTAAAAAATATGAATTTACTAATGAAAACTTCACTTTTGATGGTCTTACTTTACACCGCATACGTGCTCTAAGAGATTTTGATGATGTTAAGGCGGGGGACCTCGGCGGTTTTATTGAAAATGAAAGTAACTTATCCCATGATGGCAATTGCTGGGTCTATGATAATGCCGCGGTTCTTTTCGATGCAACTGTTTATGAAAATGCTAAAATTTATAATGATGCTAAAATCTTTAGAGGTGCCAAGGTGTATGGCAATGCTATCGTTAATGGCAAGGCATTGGTTTTTGATACAACCGCTCATATTTATGATAACGCAAAAATTCATGATAACGCTAAGGTCTGTGGGCATGTTTATGGTAATGCCGTAATTAGTGATAATGCTACTATTTCTAATGGTGCCAAGGTTTATGACAATGCCCGTGTCTATGAAAGTGCGTATGTTTGTGGCTATATTTTTGGCAATGCCCATGTGTATGGCAAGTCACGGGTTTATGTCTGGGCGCGGGTTTATGATAATGCCCATGTTTTTTGTAATGCTTGGATTAAGGATTATTCAAGTATCTATGGTCATGCCAAGGTTTCTGGCTCGGCTCGTGTTGGTTGCTTTGTAAGGATTTATGATCATGCCAAGGTCTATGGCAAATCAAATATTGATCATCATGTGCAAATTTATGGCAATGCTGTTGTGAATAGCCGTGCAAAAATTCGTAATGATATCTGTGATGATAATCTGTCACTAAAAGACGCTGCTTAAATAACGCGGGGGGCTGCTTTATAGCAAAAAAGCCGCGTCCTTTAAGACACGGCTTTTATTATCAAAACAGCTAGCGATCTAAATAAACGATTAAAAGAAATAACCGAAATATAAAAGAACATCTCTTTATTGCACAAAACGTATCAAAACGCAAGCTGTTAAGTAAAATAAAAATGGGATTCACACTGTAGATTCAGTGATTTATAATTATCATTTATCAAATCAATTTAAATCATAATGAATAAAATGAGCGCTGTTAAATTACCTTCTTTTCAAACAGAAGAACAATCTTCTTTTCGTCAATTTCCCCATAATATTGAAGCAGAACAAGCTTTGCTGGGTGCTATCATTATCAATAATAATGCTCTTGATAGCGTTTCTGATTTTTTAAAAGCAGAGCACTTTTTTGAACCGTTGCATCAAAAGCTTTTTGATATCATTTCACAAATTATTCAAAGTGGAAAAGTTGCAGATCCCATTACTATTAAGCCCTTTGTTGAAAATGATGCGAAAATTGGTGACATCACTGTATATAATTACGTGGTGCGTTTAGCTACAGAGGCAGTCACAATCATTAATACTAAAGATTATGGAAGCGTCATTTATGATCTGTTTATCCGACGCTCTTTAATTAACCTTGGCACTCAAGTTGTGAATAGAGCTTATGATGCTTCTGTAGAACTTACAACATCACAACAAATTGAAACTGTTGAAAATCAGTTGTTTGAATTGGCAGAAAAAGGGAAATATGGAGGTGGATTTGAAAATTTTAATACAGCCATTACAAAAGCACTTAACATGGCAAGTGCAGCGAAAAAGCGTTCCTCAAGGCTCTCAGGGATAGCTACCCATATCAAAACACTTGATGAGAAAATGGGAGGGTTACAAGCATCTGATTTGATTATCCTTGCGGGGCGCCCTGCTATGGGGAAGACCTCTCTGGCGACCAATATTGCTTTTAATATTGCCAATGCTTGCAAGCGTCATGATAATAGCCAAGCCAATGAAGGGGGTATTGTTGGTTTCTTCTCACTTGAAATGTCATCTGAACAGCTTGCAACTCGTATTATCTCAGAGCAAATAAAGGTTTCTTCTTCTGATATGCGCCGTGGTAATATCTCAGAAGAGCAATTTGCAAAAATTATTCACGCAATGCGTTCCTTACAAACAATCCCTCTTTATATTGATCAAACGGGTGGTGTGTCTATTGCACAATTGTCCGCCCGTGCAAGGCGTCTTAAACGACAACATGGTCTAGATGTCTTGATTATCGATTATATCCAACTCATGACAAGCGGTTCAAAACGTTTATTAGAAAATCGCGTTCAAGAAATTACAGCCATTACCACCGGATTAAAAGCACTTGCAAAAGAACTCAATATTCCCATCATTGCTCTGTCACAACTTTCACGTCAAGTTGAAAACCGAACCGATAAACGTCCACAACTCTCCGACTTACGTGAATCTGGTTCAATCGAGCAAGATGCCGACATTGTTCTGTTCGTTTATCGTGAAGAATATTATCTCAAAAATGAAGAACCAAAAGAAGGCACTGCTGAGTATAGCAAATGGCAAGATGCAATGGAGCAAGCCAAGGGTAAAGCCGAGGTTATTATAGCAAAACAACGCCATGGTCCGACAGGAATCGTTCCCCTTGCATTTCAATCCGATTTTACACGCTTTAGTGATTTAGAACATAATGTAAAACATTAAATAATTGTTATTAGCTAACTGAAAACATTGTAAAAACACATAAAACATGTTATGATCTTTACATCATTTAATGGGACTTACAAACATGCTTAATAAAGTGATTTTAATTGGTCATTTAGGTGCCAATCCCGAAAGCAAAACAATGTCATCTGGCACCGAGGTGGTCAATTTTCGAATGGCAACGTCTGAGAGCTATACAGACAAGGCAACCAATAAGAGAATAGACAAAACCGAATGGCATTCCATTGTGGTGTTTAATCCACATCTTGCAAAAATAGCTCTCCAGTATCTGAATAAGGGCAGCAAAGTTTATATCGAGGGGCGACTACAAACCCGTAAATGGCAAGATAAAAACGGTGTTGATCGCTATGTAACAGAAGTCATATTGCCTCAGTACAAAGGCGAGTTAAAGCTTTTAGATGGCAAAAATGATGATAATCAAGATCAGTCATCTGCTTATGACAGAAGCATTTACAGACCTCTTGATACGCCCCATACCGTTATGAATGACAGTGTTCCTTTTTAATAGAGGGTATTTAAATGTCTGATAAGCCGCCGCTCCATACCTTTAGTGCAATCTGTAAATCTAAGCCAGTTTATAACTATACTATTACAGAGCAAGAGATAAAATCATTACAACATAATAATAAGATTGAGACATTCTGTAATATATCAGCAGGCTTTCTAACTGTAATGATGGTCATTATCTTCGTGTGGATGATGGGTGATGATGATTATTGGAAAAAATTAGCAGCCTTTGGTATATCAGTAGTGTTACTGTTATTTGTAGTGATTTTGGGTGGAGAGACACGGTCAAACTCAGAGGAAATTTGGGAAAACGTTAAACAGGTGTCTGAGGTTATCTGTGAAAAAAAATAAAAAAAGGGGACGCCCTAAAATAAAAGGGCAGGTAAGAGAACCAAATGGGCGTATATCACGTGCAAAAGCACCGCGTGAAGCCGTTGATAAATTAGCAATAGAGATGCGTGCAAAGCGCTTCGGTTTAACGCTACAAGAGGCAAAAAATCCACTCTCTGGGTCTTATATAGGGCGGCTTTGCTTGCAAGGCGTGCTTACTCAAGAGCAATACGACGCCGCGCAACAATATCTACAGATAAGAAACGACTATTTATGCGCAAAAGGCTTGCCTAATGCAATTTATGACGAAATGCCGTCATCTTCAGATGATAAGGCAAGAGATAAATGGGTAGCATTTGCAACAGAGAAGTTTATCAACACGCAAGAGGCACTAAAAGAAGCCCAATGCCTCTATAGACAATATAACCTTTATGCAGCGTTACAGTATCTCGTTATAGAAGATCAAATGTTACCACATCTTGTGAATTCATTACGCGTTACTCTTAATGTGCTTTATAAGTACTTTTCATTAGACAATTTTCCAAATAAACTTGATCAACGCTATCGTTAGTATTAACCCCAATATTACTCCAATTATTCCCAAAATCACTCTCAAACTTTCTTTTATACCTATACCGATTAAAACTAATAACCCTAAAATTATTATCCCTATTGTTATATTCCACATAAAAAGTGCAATTATACCACCAATGAAACCACAAATTAGAAGTGGTATTCCACAAGTTATTAAAGCTATGTCTTTAATGTTATCTTGTAGACCATCTTCACGTATTGTTTTTATCATTATACATGATATGATAAAACTCACGGCAGATATAGCTAGCAATAGAGCAGCCACTTTTTCTTGTAGATCATTTCCTATAAGGTTAGAATTAAATATTATAAGTGTAGGAATCCATGGAACAAACGTTGGTAAAAATAGTACAGTGCAGTATGCAACTATTTCTTTCCCTTTTTTTCCTGCTTTTTTAATGGCATGTATTGCATTGAATAGCATTAATAAAAACAATGCTATCAAAACTCCAATAAAGCATAAATTTTCTATAATCATTATCTTCTCTTTTTTGACGATCCACTGTTTAGAACACTGCTTAACCGATTCCTTTTGAATATATCAATATGTGTTATTTTTATGTTGACAAATTGTAGCAAATCGTATTTAATGACATTGCTGTACTTAGGCGTATTGTGTCTAGACGAGAGGCAGTGCAGTTTGAAATCCCCGCAAATGCGGGGTTTTTTATTATCTAGAGGGTGTATTTTATGACATCACAAAATACAGAACAGGCTCCACAACCGATTAAAAAGCGTATACCCCCAAAGGCAGGTCAAGGGCGTGTCAAAGGCGTTCCGAATAAGATGACGCGCATTTTAAAAGAAGCAGTGGTTAAGGCTGCTGAGAATGCTGGGAATAAAATTGGCAAGGATGGTTTGATTTCTTATTTGGAAAAACAGGCTATAGAATGTCCAGCGGCTTATTTAGCGTTGCTTGGTAAGGTGTTGCCTTTACAGGTAACAGGTGAAGATGGGGGAGCCATTAAGGTGATAACGCGTGTAGAAATCGCGCCTTTGGTCAATGACAACACGACAGATTAGTATTGTACCAAAGCTTATACCGATTTTTACAGGGGATGCTTTGGTACGGGCGGCTTGGGGTGGACGAGGGTCTGGAAAGACAAGATCATTTGCCTTGATGGCGGCTTTAAAAGGCTATCAATTTGGTATGCAAGGGATATCGGGCACTATTCTTTGTGCACGTCAGTTTCAGAATTCTTTGGCAGAAAGTTCATTGGAGGAAATTAAGCGCGCCATTGAAGCGCATGACTTTTTAAAGGACTATTACAAGGTTGGGGAGTCGTCGATTAAGTCGATAGATGGTCGTATAGCCTTTCAGTTTTCTGGTCTGGACCGGAATATTGCAAGTATCAAGTCTATGGGGCGTATTTTGCTTTGTTGGGTCGATGAGGCAGAGCCCGTTACAGAGACGGCTTGGCAGACGCTTATACCGACTTTGCGAGAAGAAGGAGAAGGATGGTGGGCAGAGTTATGGGTGACATGGAACCCGTTGCGAGAGAATGCCCCCGTTGAGAAGCGGTTTCGCTTTTCAGACAATGAGGCAATCAAGCGTGTGGAGATAAACTGGTCAGACAATCCGAAGTTTCCCAAGATTTTGAATGAAGCGCGGCTTGATGACCTTAGAAACCGTCCAGAGACCTATAAGCATATCTGGGAAGGGGATTATCTTACAGCGGTTCAAGGCGCTTATTATCAAAAGGAAATGTTGGCAGCTGAGCAAGAGGGGCGGATAGGGCGTGTTGCTCGTGACCCCTTGATGCAAATACGCGCCTTTTGGGATATTGGGGGCACGGGTGCTAAGGCAGATGCCACAGCGATATGGATAGCGCAATTTGTTGGTAGAGAGATCAGAGTACTTAATTATTACGAAGCACAGGGGCAGCCTTTATCGGAGCATATCGGTTGGTTGCGTCAAAATGGTTATGAGAAGGCATTGATGGTTTTGCCTCATGACGGTGCGACCAGAGACCGTGTGCACAATGTGAGTTTTGAGAGTGCTTTGAATGATGCGGGCTTTGAAACACAGGTTGTTCCTAATCAGGGAGCAGGGGCGGTTAAGATGCGTATAGAGGCGGTGCGGCGTATTTTACCTTCAGTTTGGTTCAATGAAGAGACGACCGTAGCAGGGCGCAAAGCACTGAACTGGTATCACGAGAAATGGGATGAGAAGCGCAATATTGGCTTGGGAGCAGAGCACGATTGGTCCAGTCATGGGGCAGATGCCTTTGGATTGATGTGCGTGGCTTATGAAGAACCTCCGACGATACAAAAGCGACCAGCTTATAGCGGCAGAACGGAATATGAGAGTACCTCATGGATGGCAGAATGATGTATGATGAAGAGCATTTAGATAAAGAAAGTAACGCATCAGATTTGTCGACAGAAGGCTTATTTCGCAAGCTTGTCAGTTGGTACAAAGAAGATGTGGAGCATGTGAATAAATGGCGTGAACATGCGCGGGAAGATTTTCGTTTTTACAATGGTGATCAGTGGAATGAGGCTGATTTAGCGGCGTTAAAAGAGCAACGCCGCCCCGTTATGACCTTTAATCGTATTGCTCCGCTTGTGAATGCTGTTGTGGGGTCAGAGAGAAATAACAAGCGCGAAGTGCAATTCATTCCCCGTCAAGTAGGCAAGGCATTGCCAAGTGAATTGCTTACCGGTGCGGCAGAATGGTTTCGGGACATGGCGCATGCAGAATATGCTGATAGTGATGCTTTCCAAGATGCGGTTATTTGTGGCATGGGCTGGACCGATACGCGACTTGATTATGAAAACAGCTTTGATGGTGAACCGGTCATTACGCGTTTAGACCCGTTAAAGATGGTTTGGGACAGTGCAGCGGTGCAACCGAACTTAACCGATGCGCAACGTTTGTGGTATGTGGACCGCAAGCCTTTGGAAGTAGCCAAGCAGATGTTTCCCAAAGCCCATTGGAGTGAACTGAGTGCAGATTGGGCTCGTGATGGGATTGCTTATGAGGGCATTCATCATAATGATCTTGAAGCTTATAATGATGAGAAGGGCATTGATGTTGAAAACGGTCGACGGATGATCACACTTGTTGAAGGACATTATAAACAAAAATACAATAAAGTCAATAGTTTGTTTGTAATTATTTTATAAGAATCCACTTAAGAATCCACACTTTTATACGTGATTCATTTGACTATTTTTTATATAAGATTGCCATGCATGAATAGACCCAAAAAAGCTAATCATAAAGAAGTTTAAGAAGAAAAAACAACTTCAAAATGTCCTTCAAGCGTTTTAACTTCTTTCGGATTAACAAT
>NZ_JBHILW010000014.1:0-22201 GCF_042193565.1 Bartonella sp. SD1336NMGDW | reverse complement strand
GATATGAAAACTTATCAAAAGAAACGTAAATGTGCGTATGATCTTTAATCACTCATTTGAATGAGAGAGCCTATAAAACGCTTGTTATGGCTATCAAACGTATCAATCAAATCAAAATGCTCGGTAGCTTTAACAAAACGGTTTTTACATTTACAAGCATTGGTTTTTAAAACAATCTCTCATAAAGACAACAAACAACCGCTTTTATCAAATGCAAGGCTTTAAAAACTGTTATAAACATCAGTTTCAAACGTTTAAACGTTCATTTAGAAAGGGTCTCATAAGCGTATTTTTAAACTATAACTTTTAAAACGTTTCTTAGTATCAAGTCTAAAGTAGATAGTAATTCTACTGCCATGGCATTGTTCGCTTCCATTTTTTTGTGGAAGCGAATACAGTTGCGTTCTTCAAAACTAGCTATGCACTATATTCATTAAAAAGCTTTTGATTTCATAAGATATAATGTTTTAAATTTCATGACCTTTATTTTCTACCTCGGTAAAAAATACCGTGGTTATAAAATCAATCTTGTCTTTAAATCCTTTGTGCAATCTTTATGAATTAAACCTATAAGCTTATGAATGCTTCAAACAGTTAATTGCTTTAATGCCATTTTAAGGTTTTTCCCAATTTTGGGGAAAACTATATGATCTCTATTTTCTATAAATACGTATCTTTTGATACAATTTACCTTATAACAGTTTCAAACGATTATCCTCTAATAGGTAATAAAATATTGCTATAAAAGATATAGATTTTTTGCTCCCCAATTTTGGGAAACAATAATATTTGGTCTTTATACGATTAAACAAACCAATCTTTAAAACAAGATGTGATCTTTAAACGTATGTTATTGAAAATTCCAAACAACTAAATTTTAAACAATGTGATTTGTGCTGTGATAAAACGTATCATAAAATTTATAAACTGTTATGAATGATAGCTGCTTTTCATTTCGTCTGAATGTACACATGCGTTATAATATTTGCATCATGATTAGCTTTTTATGCTCTATTCATACATGGCAATCTTATATAAAAAAGGGTCAAATGGATCATGCATAAAAGTGTGGATTCTTAAGTGGATTCATATAAAATAATTGCATATAACACACTGAATTTATTATGTTTTTATGAAATAAGCGTTTCCGGGGTCTGGAAGTGCTGAAACCGAGCCAGCCTCTTGCTTTTAGTGCTGAAAGCACTTGGACATAATAAGAGCCCTCGGAAATTCTGGGATATCCGCAAAAAGCGGGTTTATTTTATACTCGGTTTTAGGGCTTCCAGGCCCTATTGATCGCTGCGTATACGATCAAAAACACAAGTTCATTCATAGGATAATTTCTTTAAATCGTCAACCAGAGTGACAGCAGTTGTTTTGGTTGTTTTTTGCAAAGTTTACGTGCAACTGTTGCAATGCATCCCTTTATTTTGATGAAATTTAGGACAATTTCTTGGTGATCATTATGGGGTATGTTTAAAATTGTAACTATAAGACTTTATCTATTTATTTTGTATAAAAACGGAAGCTTCTTTTCGCATTTAGAAGCAAAAGACTTTTTAGAGTAAGTATAACATTTGAAGTTGGTAAAGAGGGGAGTTGGTAAAGAGAATGCTGGTGCTGGCGTGTAATGGATTAGCACTAATATTAAAAAGATTGCATGAGCAAAAGAGAGCTTTTCATAGAGCAGTGATTGATAACAGTTTTCTCCAGAAAAAATGAACGAAATTTTCTTATTTTTTATAGGCTACGTTTTCATTGTTTTGCAAAGGGCGCGCTTCTGAGGCAAGCATAATGGGGACGCCATCACGAATAGGATAGGCAAGTTTGGCTTTGAGAGAAATGAGCTCTTGTGTTTTTCGGTTGTAAGAGAGTGTTCCTCTCGTTATTGGACAAACGAGTAATTCGAGCATTTTGGGATCTGTGGTCATTTTTTCATTTTTTGACGTTTATTAGTTTAAACGGTAATCTGTACCTGTTTGTTTCATGAGTGAGCGTTCTGTTAATGCAAGAAGAGTTTGCGCACGGCTTTCGATATCTGGAGCTTCAAGGAGAGCTTGTTTTTCTGCTGGTGTAAAGGGGATAAGAGCTGAAAAAGCATTAACCAATATAGGTGTAGGGGCTTCTATGATACTGCTCCAATTATATTCCATTTCATGTATGGTTAGATATTTTTCTACAACGTCAAGTAAGCTTTCTCGGTTAATGCTTTCTTCAACATCAAATTCTTGCAAGTCTTTTATGTTTGATTGGATGAGAGCTGTTCGATAGGATTTTGTGTTTGTCAATTCTTGTTCTAAGGTGAAGCGGCAAACACCTTGTAAGATAATGAACAGTTGTCCATTTCCTGTTTCACTGTAGTTTGTAATGCGCCCTATACAGCCTGTTTTATAAAGTTGTGTAGAGAAGCGGTCTGTATCCGATGAAAGTGGTTGAATAATGCCCAATAGACGATCGGTTACCATAACGTTTTCAATCATTTCAAGTGATTCTGGTTCAAAAATGTTGAGTGATAAAAAACCACCGGGTAGTAAGAGTGCACCTTCTAAAGGAAAAAGGGCAATTTGCTTTGGAAGATCATTTTCGCAATTGTAAGAGATATTACCAGCTTTCATGAGTATTTTGTCACCTTTGTTCGGTAGTTTTAGTCTGTAAATAGTTGCAATTTATGACACTATTGAGAAAGCAGAAAACCCACTTCTTGTGCATTAAAATCATACTTATAAAATACTTGAAGTCCTAATTCTAAAAAAGAATATGAGACCCTATCTTTAAGGTTGACTGCGCGCGAAAGAATGTTGCTTTGCGATCTTTTTAGTGTGTGACGTTTTGCATGATTTTCAAGAGGTATTTTTGTTTATAGCTTTTGATTTTTTTCTTAAATTTCCTAAAATGTGTTCCTTGCAATTTTTGTAAGGTTCAAAAGGGTGCTATTATAAATCTTTTGAAGCAGCTTATGCAAGTTTTAAAATGAGAACATTTTCATCACTTTACTAATGACAGTGTGATAAAGATAGGCTATAGGTTAAAATATGCTGGAAAGAGCGTTATCGTTTCTTTCATTCTTTTGCGGGAGAGTGCAGATTGCGAATTTTCGCATTGCCGCCGAAGGGGAAATAGCCCATAATCTCTCAGGCTTTAAGGACCGTAAAAGGAAGAAGGCAGATCTGGAAAGTCGGGAGAGCCCGCGCCGAAGGTGTAAGCGAAAAATCTTTTCGCGAGTCTCTCAGGTTGATGACAGAGGGGGCAGAGACGGCCATATTCTGTGGGCGTTAGCGCAGCTTTGGAGTTATTATGGGCACAGCACAAGAAACATCTTTTTTAAAAACACTTCCTTTATATGATTTGCATGAAAAAGCAGGAGCAAAATTTGGTGCTTTTGCGGGGTGGAACATGCCCTTAACTTATCCTCTTGGCGTTTTGAAAGAGCATCTTCATACGCGTGCACATGCAGGTCTTTTTGATATTTCTCATATGAAATTGATTGCCGTTGAAGGGGCACAAGCCGTGGAATTTTTGTCCTATGCTTTTCCCATTGATGCAGCAGCTTTAAAGATTGGGCATTCACGGTATAATTATTTGCTTAATGAGCAGGCTGGTATTCTTGATGATCTTATCATTACCCGTTTGGAAGAGAGCCGTTTTATGTTGGTCGCCAATGCTGGGAATGCACAGGCTGATTTTGTAGAATTGGAAAAGCGTGCGGTTGATTTTGAATGTCAAGTGATTGCTCTTGAAAGGGTATTGCTTGCTCTTCAAGGTCCTGAAGCGGCTGCTGTTCTTGCTGATGCTGATTTACCAGGGAATGAATTGTTCTTTATGCAAGGATTCGAACCACAACAAGATTGGTTTATAACGCGTTCTGGCTATACGGGAGAGGATGGTTTTGAAATTGCTTTGCCTATAGGGCATGCGCATATGTTGGCTGAAAAATTGCTGAGTGATTCTCGTGTTGAGTGGATTGGACTTGCAGCACGCGATAGCTTGCGGTTGGAAGCAGGGCTGTGTTTGCATGGAAATGATATTACCCCTGATACGACACCTATTGATGCGGCTCTAACATGGGCTGTTCCTAAAAGTGTTCGAGAAAAAGCACAATTTTATGGTGCGAAGGCTTTTCTTGAAGCACTGCAAAAAGGACCTGCTCGTTGTCGTGTTGGATTAAAACCGCAAACGCGTCAACCTATTCGTGCTGGTGCGGTGCTTCTTGATGATCAAGGTAATGAGATTGGCATTGTAACATCAGGTGGTTTTGGTCCTTCTTTTGATGGTCCTGTCGCGATGGGTTATGTTCCTGTTGATTGTAAAGTTGAAGGGACACAAGTCTTTACAGAACTGCGAGGCAAAAAGATTGTATTATCAGTTCATTCACTTCCCTTTGTTGAACAACGTTATTTTAAAGGATGATTTTTTATGTCTAAAACTTATTTTACACAAGACCATGAATGGCTTAGCGTTGAAGGAAAAGTGGTGACTGTTGGGGTTACGCATTATGCGCAAGAGCAATTAGGAGATTTGGTTTTTGTTGATTTACCACAAAGTGGGACAAAACTTTCCAAAGGAGAGGCGGCGGCTGTTGTGGAATCGGTGAAAGCGGCTTCAGATGTTTATGCTCCTCTTGATGGTGAAGTGGTCGAAATAAATGAAGCATTGGCTGATAATCCTGAATTGGTAAATCAGAAAGCCGAAACAGAAGGCTGGTTATGGAAAATGACATTGCAGGATGAGACACAACTGGAAGGGTTGTTGGATAAAGATGCTTATAAGGCTTTGATTGGATGAGTGTCATGATCGAGCGTTCTTTTTCTTCTCGACATATTGGGCTGCGACCTGATGAAACACAAAAAATGCTTGATGTTTTAGAGCTTGATTGTGTTGATACACTCATTTCTCAAGCTGTTCCACGCTCTATCCATTTGGGACGTTCATTGAATCTTCCAGAGGCTGCTAGTGAAGTACAAGCCTTGGAAGAACTCTCCAAGATGATGGAGCGTAATTGTGTGCACAAAAGTTTTATTGGGCAAGGATATCATGGAACTTATGTGCCTCCGGTTATTTTACGAAATCTGTTTGAAAATCCTGCTTGGTATACTGCTTATACGCCTTATCAAGCAGAAATTAGCCAGGGTCGTTTAGAACTTTTGTTTTATTTTCAGACATTGGTGAGTGAACTCACAGGTTTGCCTGTTGCTGCTGCTTCCCTTCTTGATGAAGCAACCGCTTTAGCTGAAGCCAATGCCCTCGCTTTTCGCTTTTCCCGTGAGAAAAAGACGAAGATTTCTGTTCAGAGTCTTTTACATCCTCAGACTTTAAGTGTTGCGCAAACGCGTGCTGAAACACAAGGGATTCAGATTAGCCAAAATGGCGAAATTGCTTCTGATACAGCGGCAATTGTTTTATCTTGGCCAGATACAAAAGGTGCTTTTCATGATTACAGTGAGATCATAAAAGAGGCAAAGGAAAAAGGAGCTTTAGTTATCGTTGTGGCTGATCCTTTAGCACTTACCCTTATGGAGCCACCTGCTCAATGGGGGGCAGATATCGTTGTTGGCTCTATGCAGCGTTATGGCGTTCCGATGGGATTTGGTGGTCCACATGCTGGTTACCTTGCAGTGAGTGATGCGTTAACGCGTCTTATTCCAGGGCGTATTGTTGGTCAATCCGTGGATACGAGAGGGCGTGTTGGTTTTCGTTTAGCTTTGCAAACACGTGAACAACATATTCGACGCGATAAAGCGACGTCAAATATTTGTACAGCTCAGGCGTTGTTGGCTAATATGGCAACTGCTTATGCTGTTTGGCATGGGCCGAAAGGCTTACAAGCAATTGCGCAGCGAATTCATCATTTAACATGCCGTTTTGTTGCTGGTTTAAAGGCTGCAGGTGTTTTTTGTGAAGGAGAATCTTTTTTTGATTGCGTAAGCGTTGTTGTGAAGGGAAAAGCGCGAGAGATTGCGCATCAAGCCAAAATAGGTGGGCGCCTTATTCGTGTTCTCGATGATGACACTATTGCAATTAATTTTGATGAATTATCAACAGAAGAAGATGCTTGTGCTTTAGCGCAGCTTTTGGGGGCACAATTAGGCGATCAGGTTTCTCCTCGACTCTTTGGCAAAAAGCGGGATGCTGCTTTTCTTTCCCAGCCTTTTTTTCATGCGGTTCATTCAGAGACAGATATGATGCGCTTTTTGCGTCGCTTGGCAGATAAGGATTTGGCGCTGGATCGTGCTATGATTCCTCTTGGTTCTTGTACAATGAAGCTTAATGCGGCGGCTGAATTGATGCCTGTGAGTTGGGCTAGTATGGCCAATATACACCCTTTTGTTTCACAAGAGGATGCAGTGGGTTATTTGGAGATGATCGATCAGTTAAATGCGTGGTTGTGCGAAATTACAGGATTTGCGCAAGTTTCTTTTCAGCCAAATTCTGGTGCTCAAGGTGAATATGCGGGGCTTTTGGCTATCCGACGATATTACCAATCACGGGGAGAACATCAACGTACAGTTTGTCTTATTCCTGCATCTGCGCATGGTACCAATCCAGCTTCGGCGCATATGGCAGGTATGGAAGTCGTTGTGGTAAAATGTTTAAGCGATGGTGATGTTGATGTAGACGATCTCAAAATGAAAGCGCAATTGCATAAGGATAAATTGGCTGCTCTCATGATCACTTATCCTTCAACACATGGTGTTTATGAGGAAAGCATTAAGGAGATTTGTTCTATTATTCATGAAAATGGCGGACAAGTTTATTTCGATGGCGCTAATCTCAATGCGCTTGTGGGGCTTGCTCGTCCTGCAGATATTGGCGCTGATGTTTGTCATATGAATCTTCATAAAACATTTGCCATTCCCCACGGAGGTGGTGGTCCTGGTATGGGACCAATTGGAGTTGCAGCGCATCTCAAACCATTCTTACCAGGCCATGAACAGGATGGGACAACACATGCGGTTTCGGCAGCTCCTTATGGAAGTGCGTCTATTCTTGCGATTACATGGATGTATATTCGAATGATGGGGGCTGATGGCTTAAAATATGCAACACAAATAGCCATTTTAAATGCCAATTATATTGCTGCACGTCTTTCACCCGCTTATTCCATTCTTTATCGGGGAAAGCATGGACGTGTTGCTCATGAATGTATTGTGGATACACGTGTGTTAAAAGAGCAGTATGGGGTGAGTGTTGATGATATTGCAAAACGTCTCATTGATTATGGATTCCACGCGCCCACGATGTCATTCCCTGTTCCGGGAACTTTGATGATTGAGCCGACGGAATCAGAACCAAAAGCAGAAATTGATCGTTTCTGTGATGCTTTACTCTCTATTGCTGAAGAAGCAAAGAAAGTTGGTCGTGGGGTTTGGCCAAAAGACAATAATCCATTGGTAAATGCTCCTCATACAGTGGCAGATACTTTAGATGATGCTTGGGAACGACCCTATTCGCGACAAGAAGCTGCTTTTCCCAACAGTTCTCTTGATCCAGCCAGTAAATATTGGCCTCCTGTATCGCGTATTGATAATGTTGCTGGAGACAGAATGCTCATTTGTTCGTGTCCGCCATTGGGAAATACCTATTAAATAACAAATATGTATTTACTTTGTTTATTTACATAAACAAAAAAGCCCACACATTTTGTGTGGGTTTTTTACTTATTGATCATGTTATTATAGAGTTATTTGTCTATTTTCTAGAATTTTGCATAGTTTTTTATAACATGAGAAAAATCGAAAAAGTTGACAAAAAAACTGTGTTTTGTAGGCAATAGGCATGCTCTTCTTTGCCTTCTATCGTATGACATGGTTTTAGTGACTAGATGCATTGGTCTAGCCAGCTAATTCACGTAAACGAGAGTGAAACCTACGGGGATAGGGTCCAGTCTGTTGCATGTGTTGTGACATATTACTCTCACTAAGGTGACTACGACCGGTTGCAGAAAGAATAAAATCAATTTTAGTGCTTTTGATGATAAAGCCCCGCGAAACTCTATTGTTGCATCTTCTTAAGTCAAGAATTGCCTAAATATTTCTCTTTAATCTGCTTTTTATAACTATGACGCAAAAATATGTAAGAACACCTGTCAGAATGAGTAAATGCAAAACCAAATGTATTATGGTTGTTTTTTACAGAGTATCTTATAAAAAGCCGGCACATCTTTCCAATCAATTGTAAGTCAGTTTGTGACTTTACGATGTTGTTTTCCTAAGAGCCCGTGTGTTTTAGCTGTTGTCTGTAAATCCACATCCAATTTCAGAGAAATATAAAGCCGTAAAGGTGAAACTCAATCCTCAGTTTGTCATCTCCCTTTCAGCTTTACGGCTATCAGAAGCATCTAAAGCAATGTTTTTTTATAATGGGGATTACATATTGTCCCATGCTTTTATTTATTGTGTTCTTTAATGGGTGCCCAACCTTTATGTAAAACAGAACACTCCAAAAAGAATATGCTTTGGTTGTTAATTCACGTGTTTGTTTTAAAGAGACATTTCGCTCCCAATCCCATTTCGCGACGGCGCTCGTGAATGATACAACGATAAATCTATTGAGAGCTCCCAATCTTTAGGCTCTATGAAGGAAGAAGTTGGCACTATCATACACTTTTTCAGCCGCTTAATGTTATAGCTATTGGCACTTGAGATGGTTCATAAGAGGTATTCTTTTCTTAAATCATTTTTATCTACACATAGTCCAGTTTGTGGTATGCAAGCGAATGATTTTGATTGCTTCACTATGAACAAAGCTGAAAATAAGAGAAACTTACAAGACTGGATGTTTTGTTTGATATCTAGAGAATTAATATTTTGGTTTAATTGGGCAATTAATTTTAAAAACTTTGCAATAGATTCTTTTTTGTCAATTTATGGAGAAAAGGCTAAGTTTTTGTATTTTGAGTGAAAGCTACTTCCATAAAACAGTTCATCAATTTGTCTATTTTGAGATTTCTGTGAATGTGCGGTGTCTTTTATGTGATTGATTGTTTAAAATCTTTCGTAAAAGCTCCTCAATTTTCTAAAATGATGATTTTTATCAATTTATTTTTTAAAAGAGTTTTTATGTGTAAATGTATTTATAGCGGGAGCCAAGAGATGTTAGAATTTCATTGGGAAGGGTACCGGCATCTGTAGATACTTTTTCAAGTGTTTGATGGGGTCCAATGAGTTCTACCCAGTCACCTGTTTGAGGTTTTTGATCAAGATCGGTCGTATCTACAATAATGGAATCCATAGAAACCCGCCCAACCATGGGAAGTTTGTGCCCGTTGAAATAAACTGTTCCTTTATTCGAAAGAGCACGGAGCCAGCCGTCTGCGTAGCCTATAGAAATGGTTGCAAGAGTGCTTGGTCTGTTGGTTATAAAGCTTTCTCCATAACCAACAGGTTCTCCTGCATCAACAACGCGGTTTTGAATAACTTGGGCTTCAAGTTTTAAAACAGGTTTCAGAGGTGATGGGTATTTCCCTCGCGGATCAACTCCGTAAAGTGCAATGCCTGGACGAACAAGATCAAAATAAAAATCTGATCCTAGAAAGATACCTCCAGAATTAGCAAAGGAAACTTTGCAAGCAGGCAATTGCGCAAGGATGGTTTTTAAAGTAGCCAATTGTGTATAATTGGATGAATGTGTTTTGTCTTCTCCATTCGCGAGGTGACTGAGAATATATTTTATTTCTGCTTTTTCGAAAATTGTAGGGTGTTTGATGAGTTTTTGTAATTCTTTTTGATCCAGTCCTAATCGGTTCATATGGGTATCGATTTGAACAATTGCTGGAAATTTTTTATCTTTTTTTTGACAAATTTTTTGCCAATTTTCAATGGCATTCCAAGAGTTTAGAACAGGAACAATACCAGATTGTGCGACAAATTCTTCTGCTAAGTGTGGAAGTCCATTCAGAAGAGCAATCGTGACATTTGATGGTAAAATGCTTTTTAATTGGAGTGCTTCTATGATTTGGGCGACAAAAAAAGTGCGACAACCAGCTTGATAAAGGGCAGGAGCAATTTTGTGAGCTCCTAATCCATAGGCATTTGCCTTTACAACTGCTGAACATTGTGTTGGAGCTACACGTTTGGCTAAAGTGATATAATTGGAAACAATGGCACTGACATCGATGGTTGCTACAGCTACATAGAGTGATGTATTGATTTCATCATTAACGGATTTTTTCATTTTAAAAGCTTATCTGTGTTCGTGAAATACGGAGTTTTTTGGTTATTTCATTGAGGTTCTTTACGATATAGGGAAAGACACTATTTTCCATGGTCAAAATCATAAGGAGCTTATACTGAATTACACACCATTAAAGTCGTTTTTTATGTAAAATGGTACTCTGGATATAAGAGATATTTTAGTTTTATTTGTGTTATTAGCAACACGGTATCTTCTAATAATTTGTAAAACATAGACTTTTGTTTTTTACTTATTTTTCCTAGTTGAGGCATATAAAAAAATAAAACATAGTTTATTGTATTGTATCATTTTGAAGAGTGCAATATTAGGCTGTTGTTGCTGGTGCGATTGTTTGGATTAAACATTGCATGGGCTGCTTATTCAGAGAAGGTAAAATGATTAAATTAACCACTCTAAATCAATGCATTACAAGTTTTCTATCATGGGGGAAAGATCACTTATCTGTGCAATTTTGGATGTCGTCTCATGCACTTAAAGTTATTTTTGTTAAATGGAAAACAGTGTGTAAACACTTTCTGATACATTAAAAACTGTTGATTTAGAAAGCCCGTTGATTTGGATGTTGTTGGTTTTCAAGATGGATTGGGTATCCAATATTTACTTTCTATTGTTTGATTGGTTTTTAGTGAAATCAATTTTATCGCTTTATAGTGCGCGTTAGACTCTTTTATTTATGGATATTTATCGAAAGAGCAGTGTAAAAAGGTCAGTAAGGAAAAGAATAGATGTAATACCGGAAATCTTGTTGAAGATTCGTGCGGTTATCGTTCAATCAACAAAAATTTATCTCTCTTATTTAAAGGTTTTGGGTCATAAGTTTTGTTAAGCGAGAGAGTGTTATAGCGTTACAATGGAAAAATATGCATTATGTGTTAAAGGGAAAAGAGCCCCATGACTGTTTAATACTCAAAGTTTTTGTTTTTCTTTGAATGGGATTTGTATCCGCATTTTCCTCATTCGTTTAATAAAGTGTTAATCTTGAGATTTTTGTTTTAAGAAAATTGTTGGCAGATGGTTATGCAAGTACTATATCACGTCAAGGATTCGAAATTTAACGTTCAATAAAGATATGGGGAAGAGTATGAATACGTCTGCTACCAATGTTCCGTCAAACATCAGCAGCGTTGCAAATTTTTCGATTCCTGAGAATGTGTTCGCCCTTACTGTCCAAGAGGTTTGTCACTATACAGATCGGTTATTTAAATTCCGTTTGAATCGTCCGGACAGTTTTCGTTTTCGTTCGGGTGAGTTTGTTATGATCGGTTTGCCAAATGCAGAAAAGCCGGTTTATCGCGCTTATTCGATTGCAAGTCCCTTTTGGGACGAACAGCTTGAGTTTTTTTCGATAAAAGTTCCGGGGGGGCCTTTAACCGAGCATCTCCAAAAAATTAAAATTGGTGATACAGTTCTCATGCGTAAAAAATCTACAGGAACACTGGTTCTTGATGCTCTTATTCCTGGAAAACGTCTTTATCTTCTTTCAACTGGGACGGGGGTTGCTCCTTTTGCAAGTCTTATTCGTGATCCTGAAACTTATGAAAAATTTTCAGAAGTTGTCCTTATTCAAACAACGCGTGAGCAGAGTGAGTTAGTTTATGCAAAAGATCTTGTTTCCTCTTTGCAACACGATCCTCTCATTGGGGGATATGCACAACAGTTGAAATTTTATCCTATGACTACTCGTGAACCTTCTGAACATATGGGGCGTATTACGACTGTTATGGAGAGCGGGTGCTTTTTTGAAACAACGGGCCTTCCTAAAATTCATCCTGATGAAGATCGGGTGATGATTTGTGGTTCCATGGCAATGTTAAAAGATTGTGCAAGGATGTGTGAAAGTTTTGGTCTTGTTGAAGGGGCCAATAATGCTCCTGCTACTTATGTTGTAGAGCGCGCTTTTGTGGGATAATGAGTGAGGAAGTTGATGCTTTAGCTTCTTTCAAACCGGTACGTTTTTTTCCTTTTGCAAGCCTTATTCGTGATCCTGACACTTATGAAAAATTTTCAGAAGTTGTCCTTATTTAAATAATGCGTGAGCAGAATGAGTTAATTTATGCAAAAGATCTTTTTTCCTCTTTGCAACAAGATCCACTCATTGGAGCATATGCACAACAGTTGAAATTTTATTTTATGACCACTCGTGAGCTTTCTGAGCATATGGGGCGTACTACGACTGTTATGGAGAGCGGGTGCTTTTTTGAAACAAGCGGCTTTGAAACAATAGCACTCCCCAAATTTCATCTCGCTGAAGATCGGGTGATGATTTGTGGTTCTATGGCAATGTTAAAAGATTGTGCAAGGATGTTTGAAAGCTTTGGTTTTGTTGAAGGGGCTGATGTTCTTGCATTTTACATTATATTGTAGAAAGAGCTTTTTTCGAGGGAGAGGGAAGTTGTGATGCAGTATATGCTAATGCAGTAATCGAATCCCAATCACTTATTGCAATAAGTTGTTGGGGCGCTATCCAAGAACCGCCAACGCAGAAGACGTTAGGCAGTTGGAGCCATTGTGTTGCACTTTTTTGTGTAATACCGCCTGTTGGGCAAAACCGGATATCAGAGAAGGGAGATGCTAAAGCTTCGATGAAGGCAATACCCCCAGCGGCTTCAGCTGGGAAAAATTTGAGATATGAATAGCCTTTGTTTAATGCTTGCATGAGTTCACTTGGGGTCATTGCAGCGGGAAGAAGGGGAATTTCACTATTTTTTGCACAATTGATTAATTCATTTGATAATCCGGGGCTTACAATAAACTTGGCTCCCGCTTGTTCGGCTTTTTCGTAATGTGTTGTGTTGAGAATTGTTCCGGCTCCAACAATTGCTTCAGGGACTTCTTGTGTAATTTTCTGAATTGCTTTGAGGGCATTTGGTGTTCGCAAGGTGATCTCAATTGTTTTTAATCCGCCTTTGACAAGAGCGCGTGTTAAGGGTACAGCACTTTGTAGATTGTCAATGAGCAAAACAGGTATAACAGTTTGTCCTTGGAGATATAGTAAAAGCTTTTCTCTTTTTTGGCACATGATATTTTTTCTTCTTGGAGATGATATTATTTGTATCGTTTGATTAAGCACAATATGTTAAAGAGTACATGAATAAATCTTGAAATTGAATGAAACGCGCGTTATGGCAAAACACATGGAAAAGAATTTTAAAGTTGCTGCACTTTATTGCTTTGCAGATTTGAAGCATTATCATCAATTACAAAAACCTTTGCAGGATTTATGTCAAGCAAAGGATATCAAAGGCACTTTGCTTTTAGCACAAGAGGGAATTAATGGAACGGTTGCTGGTTCTTGTGCTGCGATTGAGGCGTTGGTGGATTTTATTACCGCTGAGCCAGCGTTTCAAAAGCCGGAGATTAAATATTCATGGGCATCAAAAATGCCTTTTCATCGCATGAAAGTGCGGTTGAAAAAAGAGATTGTGACAATGGGGGTTGAAGGGGTTGATCCACTAAAAGTTGTGGGTACTTATGTGGATCCTGAAGATTGGAATGCTCTTATTCAAGATGAAGAGACAATTTTGATCGATACGCGTAATGATTATGAATATGCGATTGGAAGTTTTCAAGGAGCCATTGATCCGCAGATTAAAACATTTCGCGAATTTCCTGAATGGGTTCTCAAGCACGAAGCTGATTTAAAGAAGAAAAAGAAAATTGCTATGTTTTGTACAGGCGGTATTCGGTGTGAAAAATCAACAGCTTATGTTCGTGAGCTTGGTTATGATCAGGTGTACCATTTAAAAGGAGGTATTCTAAAATATTTAGAAAAAATTCCAAAAGAGGAAAGTTTATGGTGGGGTGAGTGTTTTGTTTTTGATGAGCGTGTTTCTGTTCAACATGGTCTTGAAGAATGTGGACGCGAATTATGTCGCGCATGTCGTTCTCCTATCAATGCTGAAAGCAAATTATCGCCTCATTATGAGGAAGGTGTTTCCTGTGATGCTTGTTATAACACGCGTAGTGAAGCCGATAGAGAGCGTTTTCGTGAGCGCCATAGGCAGTTTCAATTGTTGAAGTTGCGTGCAATTGATTCTCATCAAGGGACGTAAGGATAGCGCAGTGTAGCGCTGTAAATTTTAGCATTTTTCTCTTAAATTTAAGAGAGAAGCGTTTTTTATATTGGTAAAAAAATATTTTATAAGACCGGATATTATTCGGTCTTTTTGTTTATGTTAAATTATTTGATTTATAAATAATCATTATAGATCGTTTTCTCTCCTGACATTTTATAGGATTGAGTTTTTAAATACTTTTCATTTTAAAATAGAAACTCTCTTCACCAACAGTGCAGGGGAGGGAGATTTATAGCTTAAGAGAAAAGCGTATGAATAAGATGTGATTAATAAGAGGAGATGAAAAAGCAGATGCTAGGTGGGAAAAATAAAATGATAATAGGAATTTATGATTCCAGAATTTAATATAATACATTAATTTATAATGATAATTTATTTTGATTTGAATAAATAGAGTTAAATATTGTGAACTTTATTGCTTCCAGATTAGATGAGAATGATCGCGTAAAACTCATTCACTTGTACGTTGCAAATGGAAGCAACGTGTGGACAAAAATCATTTTAGAGAAGGTGTTATGAAACATTTCAATGTAGGAGTTTTTGCCATATTGGGAGTTGGCAGATAGAATGGGGGCGTTTGTTTTTAATTTGATAAGTATAAAGAGGGTGAGATGTAGTTGATCTATATCATACAAGTTATATTATACGGGGAATTCTTCATGATATTTTGCTTAAGTGATGCTGTAAAATGGATGTGGAAGCAGGGATGTTTTTTTAGGATTTAAATAAGAAAGATAATGGTATTTGTTGGAGAAGGGCATCATTATCTTTAAAGATGATGGTGCTTCAGTCGTGTTACTATCCCCAGTTTTCAATTTTGCTTATCCTTGCATTTGAGAGGATGTATAAGAGGTACTCCTTTTTTCAATTGTTTTTTATTTGTGATGTGCAAAAGAATGATTTTCATTGATTCATTGTAAGAGGGGTGAAATAAGAGAATTTTATGTTGAGATTTTTGTTTAAGGGCAAAATAATAAATTATCATTATAAATTAATGTGTTGAGTAATTTATTTTGCGTTATTTTCTGCTGCGGATATTAGGAGATAGAGTAGGGCAAAGAAACGAGGGGCTTTAAAAGCAAGACAGTGATTTATGTTGCACGGATAATGTAAGGGGTGTGATCTCATGAAAGCGGATGTATAGCTTTGTCTGGTGGAGGAGAGTGTTGTTTTTTCGCATCATTTTATCTTTAAGAATTAAAAAATGTTTAAAATTAAAAAAATGATTGAAATGAGCAAGAATTCGTTTTATAGGACTCCTTGCCCAAAGTCGCACGTGCCTGTGGGTGTCCGCTGGTTCTCAAATGGTGAGATTAACCGGTACGGTACCTGGAACTAACCGCTCCAGTCATTCTTACAGCCAATTGCAAGAATGAGGACATCTTGAAGCAACGACGGTGCGGGCCTTTCTGGTGTCTTCCAGCTTTTAAATGCTGGGATAACTATAGAGGCACACCTCATTGCCTTCAGTGCGGAAGTGGTTTTCTCAACTCCAATCAAAAAGGCAGATAAAATAGAATAACGCGGTTTCGCGCTGTTCTTTCGCTGCATGCAATGCTAATTTCTGGTTTTTTGTAATCAGAATGGGGATGGTTGTTGTGTGTTTTTTGTCCTTTAGCTTTTGGCAGCTTTGGCTGTCCAAGCATAGAGTGGGGGAGTTTTCCCTCAAGGAGAATTGCAGATGGCAACGCAACGTATTCGCGATTTTCTTGCAACACATCGTTCTGAAGGTCCATGCTTAATTGTTGACCTTGATGTTGTTCGTGACAACTATTTAAATTTTGAAAAAGCTCTGCCTCAGTCTCGTATTTTTTACGCAATAAAGGCAAATCCAGCTCCTGAAATCTTGCGTTTGCTGAGTTCTTTAGGATCTTCTTTTGATGCGGCGTCTGTTGCAGAAATTGAAATGGCTTTAAAAGCAGGAGCAACGTCAGAGCGTATTTCTTTTGGGAATACGATTAAAAAAGAGCGTGATATTGCACGAGCATATGCATTGGGAGTTTCACTTTATGCCGTTGATTGTGTTGAAGAAGTAGAAAAAATTGCGCGTGTTGCTCCAGGAGCACGTGTTTTTTGCCGTGTTCTTACTGATGGAAAAGGTGCAGAGTGGCCATTGTCACGCAAATTCGGTTGTGTTCCAGATATGGCGGTTGATGTTCTAAGACGGGCACACCAATTAGGTTTACAAGCCTATGGTGTCTCTTTTCATGTTGGGTCTCAGCAGGTTGATTTGAGTGCGTGGGATCGTGCTTTATCGGATGCTGCTACAGTTTTTAAGCGTTTGGAACAAGAAGGTATTTCGCTGAGGTTGGTGAATATGGGGGGCGGTTTTCCAACGCGTTATTTGAAAGATGTCCCTACAGAACAAGCTTATGGTACAGCAGTTTTTGATTCATTGAAAAAGCATTTTGGTAATCGTATTCCTGAGACGATTATTGAGCCTGGGCGTGCGATGGTTGGCAATGCTGGTGTTATTCGTACAGAAGTTGTTCTAATATCCAAAAAAGCTGATAACGATAATGTACGATGGGTTTATCTTGATATTGGAAAATTTAATGGTCTTGCTGAGACTATGGATGAAGCCATTCGTTATCCTATTGAGACACCTCATGATGATAAGGTTATGGAGCCTTGTATTTTGGCTGGACCAACATGCGATTCCGCAGATGTTCTTTATGAAAAAACACCTTATCCGCTTCCTCTATCCCTAACGATAGGAGATGAAATATTGATTCATGGAACGGGGGCTTACACAACAACTTATGCATCGGTTGCTTTTAATGGTTTTGAGCCTTTACGATCATATGTGATCTGACATTTCCTTTTAACTATAGGTTTTTTGGATTTTTTGCTATGCTCGTCATGGCGCTATAAGAGGGCGGTTATAGAGATGAACATGATGAATTTTCAAACAAAAGATGGGGCATGTTTTACACTTTCATTGGAGCAAGAAGCCGATAAGCCTTATCGAGAAATTTTGCTTGATTCAACGATGGGGTATGGACGTAAACGTAAATCATCAGAGGCTTTACGTCGTGGGCGGTTAGCTGCTCAAGGGCTTTCTTTTGTGGTTAAAAATGCGCTTGGAGAGCTTGTGGGAAGTGTCCGTCTTTGGCATGTTTCTTTTTCTAAAGGAAAAAATAAAACACAACATGCTTTACTTTTGGGCCCCTTGGCTGTTGCATCTGAATGTGCTGGTATGGGAATAGGATCAATCTTAGTCCGCCATGTAATTGAAACAGCAAAAAAATTAGGATATGGCGCCATTTTGCTGGTAGGGGATTTTGAATTTTATCAACGTTTTGGCTTTTCAAATAGTTTAACAGAAAATTTGGCAATGCCTGGTCCTTATGAAAAGCATCGCTTTCAAGCGTTGGAACTGATACCACATTATCTTTCTGGGTGTTATGGCACTTTAGTTCCTAGTGGAGAACGAGAAGTTTCAAATGGTTTTCAGCATCATAAAGTGGCTTGAGGATAGTGTTTATTTTGTTTTTTAACAGCTGGCATTGAGGAGAGCATACTGTTTTGGCGAGTGCCAAAGCATTTAGCGGTACAAAGTTTTTGGGGAGTTGTATTGCGATTTTATTATATGACTTTTTCTTTATGTGGCTGATTTCTTATTTTTGATAATTTCAGTTAAGTGACTAGGAATATATTTAAAGCTCATTTTTGGGGAATAGCGTCCTATTTTATAATATTAAAGGAACTGGATTTTTGAGTGGTCTTGTATTCTTTTAAAGCCGGTATCATCATGCAGTTTTCCAGTTTTCAATATCGTTGGTAGATCTTGCATCAAAACGGTTGGATATTTTACTTTTTTCTTAAACAGTTTTTATCTCTTTGCTTTTTATGTAAAAGGGAATAGTTGCAATTGGCATGAGAGTATCTCATACAAAATGATTTTCTCATGTAAAATTTCGCATTCAGAATCAAAAAATGTTACCCTACACATTATAAGGGAAATAGGTGTGTGAATAAAAATCACAAGAATCATCAATCTTTTATGAATATTCGTGTGAGAATCAAAAGAGTGAAGGACAAAGAATCTTACAGAATAGTTTTTATGAAGATAGTAGCGTAAAAAGGGGGGTAAATAGATGAGAGATTTAATGACAGGCGCAAATATTGTTTTAACGTTTTTTTCTCTATGGTGATAAATCAGAAATCTTATAGAAATAGCTGCTTTATCTTTATGGTGTGGAGCACTTTAGATAAGCTCTTTATTTATTATCATCTAAGATAATTTTTGTATGCGAGAAGTTATTTTTAAATGCGTAAAGAGCCCGCATTGAACTGAATTTTTATCAGAAGAATCATTTAGAATCACAAGTTGATTTATACTGTCTCTTGAAAAGAGATAAAGTACATAGGAAGCTCTAAAGTCATAAGGATGAAAAATATTTCTCAATTTTAATTAAGTTTAGTGATTTGGTGGTGAATCCATGAGAGGTGGTATTTTTTTAAGAAAAATGGTCATAACTGTCAAAGTACCAAAGATAATGGTTATGATAAAGAAAATATCACTAAAAGCCATAATCGTTGCTTGTATGCGTACCATACCAAACAATTGAGAAAGAGCCAGAGTATAGGAATCAAAGGTTTCTGTTTTGAAAAACAAAGTAAGCTTTGAAAGCATTTCTGTTGCTTGTCTGTTTCCGTGGTTAAGCGTTTCAGCTATTCGTTCATAATGGAAGTCTGTGCGTTTTGTCATGAGAGTGCTGATAATGGCAAGCCCTACAGCACCACCTAGATTCCGTGTGAGATTAAAGAGTCCAGAAGCATTTTGCATTCGTTCTGGCGGGAGTGTTCCCAAGGCAATATTATTAATAGGAACCATACACAACATCACAGAAGCACCACGGAAAACTTGCGGCCAAAAGAGTTGCAAAAAATCCCAGTTATCTGTGATAGAGCTCGCCATCCAAGTGCCTACTGCAAAACCCAAAAGTCCTATTGCCATCATTAAACGTGCATCCATTCGTGCTGAAAGAAATCCAGCAAGCGGAGCAGTTAATAACATGGCGAATCCTGAAAGAAACAATGTTTCTCCAATCATGAGCGCATCATAATGGCGGATTTGGCTTAAATAGACAGGATAAAGATATGTAAGTCCATAAAGACCTATTCCTAGTGCAAAGGAAAAAATGGATGCAGCAGAAAAATTAAAATTAGAAAAAGTAGAGAGATCTACAATGGGTTCTTTTGCTGTAAAAGCACGCCAGAAGAATAAGGCTGCAGCAAGAATCATAATAATGAACAAATCCCGAATCAGCCTATCACTCAGCCAATCATGACGTGCTCCTTCTTCTAGAACATACTCTAAAGTTCCCAAGAAAGTAGCCATAGAAATGAGTCCTAACCAATCAAATTTCTTCATTAAAGAGGGATCAGCTTTATCAAAATCAATTAATTTCCAAGCGAGAATTGATATGATAATCCCGAAGGGTACATTGATGAGAAAGAGCCAATGCCATGATGAGAGATGACAAATGTAACCTCCCACGGTTGGACCAATGGTGGGGGCTAATGTTGCGACCAGTCCGACGATAGGGGTAACAATGGGACGTTTGGAAGGAGGAAAAAGGACATAGGAGGCAACAAAAACACTAGGGATAATTCCACCACCAATAAAACCTTGTAGTGCGCGATATAAAATCATCTCTCCGATAGATGTTGCCGTTGCACAAAGAACAGAAGTAATCGTAAAACCGATAGCTGATAAGGTAAAGAAAACACGTGTTGAAAGCAATCGTCCTAAAAATCCAGAAAGCGGCAACATGATGACTTCAGCGATAAGGTAGGAGGTTTGAACCCATGAAATTTCTTCAGAGCTTGCTGCAAGCCCCGCTTGAATTTCAGCTAAAGAAGAGGAAACGATTTGGATATCTAAGATTGCCATAAACATGCCAAAAGACATAGCAATAAAAACTACAATTTTGTGCAATCCAATGCTTTCTTGAGACTGTATGGGCTCTGGTATGGAAGATGTCATCGTAAGATCTTCTACTTTTTTGTTATAAGAGACTTTTATCTTGTGGCTTTGTACGTGTGTCAACTTTCACTGAAACACTCATTCCTGCTCGGATATGTCCGTTTTTTAAGACTTCTTCTGGAATAGAAATACGTACGGGAATGCGCTGGACAATCTTTGTAAAGTTACCAGTAGCATTTTGTGGAGGCAAAAGAGAAAAAACAGCGCCTGTTGCGGGCGAAATAGAAAGCACTTTTCCTGTAAAAAACTCCTTTTTGAAGGCATCAATAGCAATATAAGCCTTTTGTCCTGGGTGAATATTTTGCAACTGTGTTTCTTTATAGTTTGCTTCAATATAAAGTGCATGTATGGGGACTAACGCCGCAAGACGTTGGCCATTTACAACAAAATCTCCCGTTTTTGCTGTTAAATTTCCTATAACTCCATCAAATGGCGCTCGTATAATGGTCGAATCAAGATCACGTTGTGCTTTTTCACGCGAGAGTTCTAAACTCTTTGTTTGGCTTTCTATTTCACTTCGTTGCGCTTCTAGCACTCGGATATTTGCACGTGCTGCAGCTATTTGTGCATCCGCTCTGTTAACATTCGCAATGGCTTGTTCATAAGCTGATTTGGCATCATCAACATCGGATTGAGGAGCATAACGATTTTTTTTCAGTTCTGTTACACGTTTTAAGCTGAGTTGTGCATTGGTTGCTATGGCTGAAGCAGCGGCTTTTTGTGCTTTTGCATCATCTAAAGCACTACGAGCGGCTGTGATTTGTGCATCAATGCGTAGAAGTGTTTTTTTCTGTGTGTTAAGATGCGCTTCTGTTTGATCCAAGGCTATTTGATAATCACCATTGTCTAGGTAAAATAAAACATCGTCCTTTTTTACAACTTGGTTGGCTTTAATGGCAATTTTTTCAATATATCCATTTAATTTAGTCGCAATAGCTGCTATATCTCCTTGCACATAGGCATCTTCAGTAGCGAGTATATAACGCCATTGCGTTACCCACTTATAGCTAAACCAAATAACAAAAAGTGCAAAGATAATAAGAAGAGCCTTGATTGCTTTCTTTTGTTGCGTTTTATTGAAATTTTTGGTCGAAAAAATTGTCTCAGCTACGGACATGATTTTATACTTTCAATATTTATGTTCCACTGAGTATAATAAACCTATCGCTATAGACTAGGGTGATATACATGCAAGGACGATAAAAGCTTTTCAAACAATAAGATAATTTCCGAAACATAATGCTAAAAATATGAACTTGCAAGTTCAAGGTCTTATTTTGTTACGCATTTTTTACAAAGACCTCGTACTTCTAGGGTGCTTTTGTGGGCTTGGAAGTCAACAGCTTGAACCATCTGTTTTAAACTCGATACAATCGTTTGATTTTGTATTTCATTGACTGTACCACAGTTTTCGCAAATTATAAACGTTGTAAGTTCATGTTGACAGTTTTCAGGGTGTAAACAGACCATAAAGGCATTTACACTTTCAAGACGATGAATACACTTTAACTGTACGAGTTTTTCTAACGCACGATAAACTTGGAGAGGTGCACGAAAGCCTTCTTCGCGTAAGTGATTGAGAATCGCATAAGCACTTAAAGGCCCTTTTGCATTTTTTAAAGTGTTTAAAACCAATGTTTGGTTACGCGTCAGTTTAGATGACATTGACATCTTCCTTTTGCTCTCATGGCAAAGCATAAAGCGTGTAAGAGGTTTATGCAATGGTGATTATAGAATATGTACTCTATCTTTAGCCTTTTACATGACATCATTGTGATATGTAAGAAAAGTTGCAATCGTTGTGAGGGGAGGGGTATTATAATCTGAAAGCCGCTGTTATCTAGTAAGGAACTTTTATACGCTTTTTATTTTAGTGTAATGTATTGAAATACAACCAGATGTTTATGTTATTTTATTTTAAAAAAAGTAAAAAATGATA
>NZ_JBHILW010000013.1:0-42778 GCF_042193565.1 Bartonella sp. SD1336NMGDW | reverse complement strand
ACTCCTTTATGAAGCGTAAAGATCGTGGTGCTCAATGGATTTACCGTTATACCATTCACGGACACCACCGTGAAATGGGATTGGTTGCCTTAAGAGATGTTTCTATAAGACAATGCTATCCTGTTTTCTCATGATCATAATCCTCAATCTAACAAAGATGAAACAAACAATAGGATTGCAAATATGATTTGGGGAGCTCATCTGAAAGATGAAAAATGATAAAAATCTCCGCTATAAAAATTAAAGAAGAAACTATTCGTTGAAACGTAACTTCTTTATTTTAGAATTTTTATATAACACTTTACTGTTGAGATGCATAACCGTTAAAACGCATGACCACGATCTGTAGAATTAAGCTTTGGCGAGAAAAACATTTCAGTATCTGCTTGTAAAACATTTTTACAATTTTTAGATTCCTTAACAGCTTGTCCTGAAAGAAAACACTTCTTTCCCCATTCTTCCCTTAATTTTGCATCTTTCTTAAAATCCTCTACGCTATAAGTTTTTTCACACCCCACAGCGAATAATAGAGCCATGCATAATAAAATAATTTTTTTCATTTTACCCTCTTTAAATACCTTATCTGTTAACATCATCCCCCAAATGGGTGTTAAGTTTTCATACTGTATGAGAAGACAGCCTTACTATCACTTACTTGCTTTCAAAGTGAGCACTCTGAGTAAAATAACGTAAGAAGAACTCACGACAGCCATCGTATGAGTTTGTCATAAAATATAATGAGAAGAAAAAAGCCCAAACTGAGTAAAAATGACAAAATCAGAAGACGCACTAATGTTTTTTTCCAACTGATTTCAAATAGTCACATTGCGATAGGAACCGCGCCCCTCACCCTATAAAAAGCCTATGAGCATTATAACGCTTAGTATCACGATCAATAGACTACAAAGCCATTACAAAAAAGTATGAGCTCTTTTTACCTATTCGTATGTTGATTATTGTTTCCCCCATCGAATGCTTAAATAAAAACATCTTGTAATATATAGAAAACAATCAACAATGCAAATCATTTTTACGAAGATTTCTTCGTGTGGAGTCTGTTTGAAATCCATCTTTTAGAAGTCTGAATTTAGAAGCAGATAATTATGAAAGCTTTTCAAGGAATGAAACAGTTTGATCACTCTTAAAGAAGTAAAAAAACGTGATCCAATCCTGAAGACAAAATTCTGATGAAAAAACTTTTGCTAGGAATTCTTTTAAGGCACTGTAAAATATTCTATCCGTTATATCAAACGTTACGCCATTTTGGGATCTATTCATTTTTCACTTTTATCAACTCTGCTCTAGAAATCCATTTCTTGAGCGTTTTTTATCGTCTCATTTTCTCCTTCAAACACAAATACTCAAAAACGTTTTGCCACCAACAATGAAATTTTCCTGCTTTTATAAAACACATAAGTAAAAATAGAAGAGCGATTTTGAGAGCCCCCCCTTGAAAATGGAAATATTATCCATTTACTTCACAAGCGGAAATAATCTCACGGTTTATTCAAACTTTCCCTATGGTCTTTTGCCCTATGCTCTGGTGCAATTTTATTGATAAAGTTTTCTCTATAAAAATTTAAGTAAATATGTTCGTTAAAGCCAATCACGGATTTTCAAAGGGGTTGTAAGATCCATTATCTCGCCGCCATTTTAAAGGTTCAGTGAAATCACTTGACCAAAGACCGATCTTGTTGTTGCGTGCTTTTTCTTCCGCATGATAGTACTGAGTTGGAATAGGATCTTTTCCCTCTTTTGAGAGGACCAACATACCTTCTGTAAGACCTGCCTCAGCTAAATCAACCCCTTGAACAAAACATTGCGCATAATAAACACCATTGTGCATCACAGCCTGTTTACAGGATAAATCCTGCCCAAGTGTTTTGGTGACAAGCCAAGCCGTTGTAACCGCACCACAGGGCCATTCTTGATCATTTAATCGTGCTTTTTGGCGTGGTGCGCACGTGTCTACACCATAAAGATGAATATCACGGGTGATATATGAGCGCCAAGATTGTGCAGCAGGCGTCAGTAATTTAAATGTAACCCCACTTGTAACAGAGGCCTTACCATGAAAAACAACAGCATTATTTGCAACATCGTTTGATGAAACACTCTTCTGCAAATCGAGAACTGGTTCATTTTTTTCTAATTGCTGTTTGGTGATAGATTTAACCAACTTTTCTTCTTCTCGATTTTTTTCTTTTCGATAAAAATTGAGAATATCTTGTATATCTTGCATCTCAAATGTTTTAAGAATACTGAAATCTATTTTATCTTTATACTGGCTTAATCCCCACACTATGGAGCCCATAATGTAAATAATAACAATCAATTTAAATAGCATTTCTTAACACGCTCGCTCAAAAAATTCATTGTTTTTCTATCCTTTCACATTATTTATCACCAATCCCCTTGTTTTTAAAGAAAAAATTCAAATATCTGTGTTGCATATTAACTACACTTTGTAAAGAATAATATTCCTTCTTGCATTGTTTTAATATTGTTATCTTTACAAATGAGTACAACTTAAAATTGCCATTTTCATGTAACACAATCCCAATTTGAAAAGACTTCTGTCTCTTTAAGAAAAAGAGTTTGAGAGTGAACAGATCCACTATCAAGGCTTTTAAAACAAACAAACGAGAAGAATTAAACTGTTATCAAATGACAGCATTCTCCAGTTTGTTAGAGGAAATGGAATGTCGACATATGAACAAATATTATTTGTTAAAGAGAGGTAAAATGACAGATAATAGATTCCAAAACATCATTTTTATCGTGACCATGCTGCTTTTTACGGCAGTTTTTGTATCTGATCTTTCTTATGCTGCTCCTGCTGCTAGTGGAGGTGGTCTGGGAAATCTTGATGGTGTTTTAGGCAACATTGTCACAATGATGACGGGTGCAACGGCAAAGCTTATTGCAATTATATGTGTTGCTGCTGTGGGGATTGGTTGGATGTACGGCTTTATTGACTTACGCAAAGCAGCTTACTGTGTTCTCGGGATTGCTATTGTTTTTGGTGCCCCTGCTCTCGTTGGTAAATTAGCGGGCACAACATAAATGAACGAAGATACTCTTTTCCTTGCCTGTACGCGCCCAGCCATGTTTGCTGGTGTTACAATGGAAGCGATGGCGCTTAATGTCATGGCGACATCCATTCTTTTTATTTTGACGAGTGATTTTACCATGTTTGGTCTTGGGATTGGGATGCACTTTATTTTGCGAGAAGTGACAAAGTATGATCACAACCAATTTCGCGTATTATTTGCATGGCTCAATACTCGAGGAAAACAAAAAAACCTCAACCGATGGGGAGGAGGTTCGACCTCCCCCTTGCGCCTTATCCGAACTTATAAGGAACTAAGCTGAAGGAGCCAAGCCGGTGAAACAGATGTCAATAATGAAACGGGAAACTTTGCCTGAAGAATATATTCCCTATATACGCTACATCAACCAACATGTCGTTGCTTTAAATTCACGCTGTTTAATGGTTGTGATGGCTGTTGAGGGTATAAATTTTGACACTGCGGATATTGATCAATTAAATTCTTTACACAACCAATTAAACACCCTTTTAAAAAATATCGCAGACGAACGGCTTGCTTTATATTCTCACATCATCCGCCGCCGTGAAACGATATACCCAGAAGGTCACTTTCTTTCATCTTTTGCAACAACATTAGATGAAAAATATAAAAAGAAAATGGTTTCGCAAGAACTGTATAGAAATGATCTATTTATTTCACTGCTTTGGAATCCGGCAGCGGATAAAACAGAAAAGCTGGTTTCATTTTTTCAGCGCTTGAGCAAAGCGAAGAAAACACAATCTGAACCCGATGAGGAAGCTATTCGTAAACTCGAAGAGTTAAGTCAAGACCTTATGCAAGGTTTAGAAGAGTATGAAGTCCGTCTGCTATCAATCTATGAACATGAAGGTATTTTATTTTCTGAACAAAGTGAATTTCTCCACCAGCTGGTGGGGGGAAGACGTGAGCGTATTCCTCTCACATTTGGAACTATTGCTTCAACGATTTACTCGGATCGTGTTATTTTTGGGAAAGAAATTATCGAAATTCGCCATGAAAGTAATGAACGCTTTGCTGGCATGTTTGGATGGAAAGAATACCCTTCTAAAACACGCCCTGGTATGACTGATGGTTTGCTTACGGTACCATTTGAATTCATTTTAACACAATCCTTTGTCTTTAAAAGTAAGGCGGCCGCCGGTGCGATTATGAGCCGCAAGCAAAATCAAATGATCAATGCAGCTGACCGTGCTAGTTCACAAATTGATGCACTCGATGAAGCGCTAGATGATTTAGAATCAAACCGTTTTGTTTTGGGCGAGCATCACATTTCTTTAGCTGTTTTTGCTGATCATCCCAAAATATTGTCTGAAAACTTATCAAAAGCACGTTCCCATTTAACCAATGGGGGAGCCGTAATTGCCAGAGAAGATTTAGGATTGGAAGCAGCATGGTGGGCACAGCTTCCTGGAAACTTTAGCTATCGTGCGCGTTCAGGCGCCATTACCAGCAGAAACTTTGCCGCTTTATCGCCCTTCCATTCTTTCCCCGTTGGCAAACTGAACGATAATGTTTGGGGGGCTGCTGTCGCATTGCTAAAAACACAGGCTGGTTCACCTTACTATTTTAATTTTCATTATGGCGATCTTGGAAATACGTTTGTTTGTGGCCCATCGGGATCTGGTAAAACAGTGATTGTTAATTTTCTTCTTGCACAATTACAAAAACACAATCCAACTATGGTTTTTTTTGATAAAGATCAAGGAGCAGAGATTTTTGTACGAGCTGGAGGAGGGAAATATAAACCTCTAAAAAATGGGCAGCCCACAGGGATTTCTCCCTTAAAGGGCATGGAATACACTGAAAAAAATAAAATCTTTCTTCGTAATTGGATCTTAAAGCTGGTAAGCGCTGAAGGGCAAATCGTAACAGAAGAAGAGCGACAAGATATCGCCAAAGCCATCGATTCTTTAGAAAACTTACCCCCAACACAACGTTCTCTTGGTGCACTTCAACTGTTTTTTGACAACACATCAAAAGAAGGTATCGCCATACGACTACAACGCTGGATTAGGGGCAATGATTTAGGGTGGGTTTTTGATAATGATCAAGATGATCTCAATTTAAACGCACAGTTCATTGGATATGACATGACCGATTTCTTAGACAATGAAGAAATTCGGCGCCCCTTAATGATGTATCTCTTTCACCGCATTCTTGATTTGATTGATGGGCGGCGCATCATTATTGTCGTTGATGAATTCTGGAAAGCTTTGGAAGATGATTCATTCAAAGCTTTTGCGCAAGATCGGCTAAAAACAATTCGTAAACAAAATGGCATGATGCTCTTTGCAACACAAAGCCCTAAAGATGCTTTGAACTCAACAATCGCGCACACAATTATTGAGCAATGCCCCACCCAAATATTTTTTCCAAATCAAAAAGCAAATTACAATGATTATGTCGAAGCTTTCAAACTTACTGAGCGTGAATTTGAACTGATACAGTCAGAATTAAGCAGAGAATCTCGCCGTTTTCTCGTCAAACAAGGACAAAGTTCCGTCGTTGCAGAACTTAACTTACGTGGAATGAATGATGAGATCGCCGTTTTAAGCGGCACAACAAAAAACATTGAACTCATGAATGAAATTATCAACGAATATGGAGCAGACCCTGACAAATGGCTGCCCATATTTTATCAAAGGAGAAAAAATCAATGAAAAAATATGGCTTAGTTACACTGTTATCTTTTTCTTTTATTTCACATGCAATATCACAAACGACACCCGATGCGGATGAATATTATAAACAAGCACTCGAGAATACACAAAAATTAGATGCTGCAAAATCAGAAACAGCTGAAAGCGTATATAAAACTGCAACTGAAACTGCAAAAAAAATTAAAGCAATAAGTCATCAACTTGAACAACTTAAGTCACAAACAGATATAACAACAACAGAAGCTGTAAAAAAACCTAGCCTTGAAGAATTGCAGAAGCTTCAAGCTCTTCAACAAGAGCTTCAAGTAAAACTTTCTCTTCTTCAAGCCGATCTTCAAGTGGCTTCTCTAAAACTTCAGTCTCTTGATATGATTCAAGCAAGAGATACGAAAACAAAAGACGAAATGCGTGAAGAAAAGGAACAACAAAAACATAAATACCTTGAGGCACAATTAAAAGAAAAAGAAAAACAATTAAAAGAAAAACTTGAAAGTACGAGTACAAATGTCAGACTTTAGTTTTTCTCCATTTGAAAGCATTTCTGGGTATATTTTAACCCCTCTCGATAATGTGATGGACACAACGGTGAGAGGGTTATCTTCTGCTATTTCAGCGCCCTTAAATCTCGCCGCAATCATTTTTATCTTTCTTTATGGCTATAATGTTATGACAGGTCGCGTTGCGCTTTCCATGCATAGTCTTCTCAATAATGTTGTTAAAATCGTTGTTGTGACAACAATGGCAACGAATGCGGATACATTTAATACTTATGTCAAGGATATTTTCTTCAAAGATTTATCCAATGCTATTGGAAATGCGCTTAACAGCAATCCTGCAAGCTCCAATGTTTTTGATTATATTTTGTTAAAGGCAAATACTCGCTATCAAGAAGTTTTATACAACGCTTGGTTTTTTGAAAAGATCGTTGTGGGGCTTCTTGGTTCTATCATGCTTTTAGCCGTTATTCTTTTTTGTATAGGTGGTTTTATTGTGCAAATGTTTGCACAAGTTGCACTCGTAATGATTATAGGTCTTGGTCCTCTATTCATTAGTTTATATTTGTTTAATGCAACGCGAAAATACACCGATGCATGGATTACAACTTTGATCAATTTTACCATTTTACAGGTTCTCGTGATCATGCTTGGAACAATTATATGTCAAGTTATCCTACAGGTTCTCAAAGTTTCATATGAATCAATCTATGTTCTTTTCCCCCCTGTCCTCGTCATTTCGATCATAGGGGTTATTATCTTCCGTGCGCTTCCCGGTATTGCAACAGCGCTGGCCTCTGGCGGACCATACTTTAACACTGGTGTCTCTTCAGGAGGACAGGTTTTCACAATGCTTGCCAATGGTGCAAGAACGAGTGCGAATACAGTAAAAAATGCCGCTTTACAAATCTCAGGTGCTGCCGGTAACGCTTCTAAAGGTGCGGCAGGCGCGGCAGCAAAAGCAGGAAGATCTGGAGGTGGTCGTGGTCGGTTTTAAGATAAAGCACCTCTTTAAAAGAATAAGCACTTTTGTTTTAGCCTTGCGTGCGCCCTTTGGCGCACGCGCCATGGTCCTGTTCCAGATAAGACCTAACATCTCGGGTCTTACAACAAAACCAATCAAAGTCTTGCATCACATAGACTTGTAAAAGTGTCCAAAATAAAGGCTCTCATGCATTGTATTCCAAGATATTTGTGAGTTCAAAAAATGAAACGAAAAATAACTTTTGTTATGGTCCTAACAATCGCTCTTACTGGTTGCGCCTCTTTGAGTGGCCCCAAAAAACCACCACGCTGTAATGGCAAACATACACGTGCTTTAAATAAAGATAAGTGGAATTGGGACAATCAAAACGTTGTCCACCCAGAAAAGAGCGTAAAGACTGTTACAACTCCTATCATTCTCAATACTTTGGAAAGTGAAAAAGCAACAGCCAATTCAGCTTTATTAAAGCCGGTTATTCATGAAGCACGATCTGATAAAACTGTGGAGGTTACGCGTGAAAAGTGATGCCCTTGAAGAATATATAAAAGAAGCCCGCTCATTTGACATTGATCGCATGCATAGCATGCGCGTGCGAATGAAAATTTCCATGGCTTTAACAGTGCTTTTTGGATTGATGACGATTGCGCTGGCTTTAGCTGTCGCAGCTTTGACGCCTTTGAAAACGGTAGAGCCTTTTGTTATCCGCGTTGATAACTCAACAGGCATTATTGATACTGTAAGCGCCCTCAAAGAATCCCCTAACGACTATGATGAAGCGATAACGCGTTATTTTGCCAGCCAATATGTTCGTGCCCGTGAAGGTTTTCAAGCATCCGAAGCAGAAAACAATTTTCGCTTAGTTTCTCTTTTATCTTCTCCAAAAGAACAAAACCGTTTTGCAAAATGGTACGCGGGCAATAATCCAGAAAGTCCGCAAAATATTTATCATAACATGATTGCTACCGTCACAATCAAATCAATCTCTTTTATAAGCAAAGATCTTATCCAAGTTCGTTACTATAAAACGGTCAGAGACTTTAATGAAAAAGAAAATATTTCCCATTGGATTTCAATCTTAAATTTTTCCTACGTGAACGCACACATTTCAACATCTGACCGTCTCATCAACCCACTTGGTTTTCAAGTATCGGAATATAGATCTGATCCAGAGGTGATAAAATGATCAGACTTTTACAAACAATCTTTTTAATTTTTACGATTACTCTCAGCTTTCACACAGTCCTCTCATTTGCGGAAACAGCGCCTGTCAGTGCACGTAAAGATAACCGCATCAGATTTGTCAATTATGACCCTTACAACGTCGTACAAATCATTGGCTCCATTCGCTCTTCAGTTCAGCTAGAATTTGCCGATGATGAAAACGTGACCTATGTAGGAATTGGAAATTCCGTTGCTTGGCAAGTTGCGCCGGCTGGTCACTTTGTTTTTCTCAAGCCGCGTGAAGTCCAACCTGTGACCAATTTACAAATTGTCACAAGCCGCCAAGATGGTACACAACGCTCTTATCAATTCGAGCTGCAAGTCCGTGAAGGCGATGTTTCAGCCGGCAATGAGACGTATTTCTTGGTAAAGTTTCGTTATCCAGAAGATGAAGCCTTACGTAAGAAATTAGCCGAAGCAGAAAAAGCAAAACAACGTGAAGAAAACTTTGTCAATGATGTTTTAAATATCCATGAAGATTTTGGACCACGCAATTGGGCTTATGAAGCCCAAGGCTCATCCCTCATTGAACCTGCGTCTGTCTATGACAATGGAAAAACAACAACCTTTACCTTTTTAGGCAACATTGAAATCCCTGCCATTTACATTGTATCGCCTGATGGGCAAGAAGCTCTTATTCCCAAATCGATTAAAGGCAACAAAGTTATTGTTCATGCAACAGCTGCACAATTCACGCTACGGCGTGGGAATGAAGTATTGTGCATCTTTAATAAAAGGTTCGTACCAGAAGGAATTAACCCTGAAACAGGTACGACATCACCATCTGTACAACGTAAAGTGAACCTAGGAAGCAGCCATGAATAACGCCGTGGATGAAAAAAGCATCAATGATCGCGATACAATAAAAAATGCTCAAGGAAAAAGTCAACAGAACAATGTAGGGAAAGCTATTGCTCTTATTATTCTTTTCAGTGTCTGTCTTTATTTAGCCTATTCAACACTTGTTACAGAAAAAAAACAACCAATTGAATCTTCAAAAGAAGGAAAAGTTATAAAACAAACAGAGCTTTTTCGCCCTGCAAAGCCTACCCCCTCCCCCCTTGAACAGCCTCAACGAAATAACGCTCTATTGCCAAAAGTCGAGCTACCAACACCAAACATCAATCAATTAAATTCTGATGACTCACTTCTGGAAGCAGCACAACGTGCTCCTGTATTAGCTTATGCAAATACACAACAAGGCAAAATAGATTCACAAACAAATAATGGTGTATTGCCTCACCAACTTGAAAGTAAACCTGATGAAACGACACAACGTTTTAATCATCTTCTCAAACCCACAGTGCTTGAAGGTATTCGTGCTTCAACCCTTGGCAATCGAAACTACATCATCGCGATGGGAACTTCTATCCCTTGTATTTTAGAAACAGCCATCAACAGTGATCAACAAGGTTTTGCCAGTTGTATCGTCTCCAGAGATATCTTATCAGACAATGGTCGTGTTGTCCTTCTTGATAAAGGTACCCAAATTGTTGGTGAATATCGCGCCGGCTTGAAAAAAGGCCAAACACGTCTCTTTGTGCTATGGAATAGAGCAAAAACCCCTAATGGTATCATTATATCCTTAGCTTCACCTGCAACAGACAGTTTAGGGCGTTCTGGTATAGATGGAGATATTGATAACCATTGGCTCGAGAGGATTGGATCTGCGCTTCTTGTCTCCCTGATAAAAGATGCGACAAACTATGCCAATAAACGTTTAGCAAAAAAACAAGAAAAAGAAGAAACTGAAACAATCTCTTCCGGACAAAACATCGCAAACATTCTCGTAGAAAATTACGCCAATATTCCTCCAACATTATCCAAAAACCAAGGGGAAATGGTGAATATCTTTGTTGCCCGCGATTTGGATTTTTCCAGCGTCTATAAATTGAAAGTCATCGAAAATAAAAAACAGATTACCAATCGAGCTGTTTCAAGAAACTTTTACAAAAATTCTGTGATACCTTTAAAATGAACTCAAACTTACATACCATGAGCGATGAAACCATCGCGATTGTTCTCACAAAACTTGAACCCATCCGTGCTTTTTTGAAAGATGAAAGTCTTTTTGAAATTGTTATCAATCGTCCCTATCAAGTAATGACGGAAGGTATTGATGGATGGAAAACAATAGAAGCACCGGCTCTCTCTTTTAATGAGCTTATGGGGATTGCGAAAGTTGTCGCATCCTATTCCAAGCAAAACATATCAGACAAGAATCCAATATTATCGGCTACTCTGCCAGGTAATGAGCGCATTCAAGTTGTTATTCCGCCGGCTGTCGAAAAAAACACGATTAGTATGACAATTCGCAAACCATCATCGCAGAGTTTTTCTCTCGAAGAGCTCGCGAATAAAGGTCTGTTTTCACTGTGTGAACAGATATCTTTCACGCCATTGAATGATTATCTTTCTCGTTTTAACGAACTCAAAATCATCGAGCATAACTTAGCTCATGCCTACTGCAATAAAGACTTTGTCTCCTTTTTAAATCAAGCTGTAAAATGCCAGAAAAATATTTTAATTGCAGGAAAAACTGGTTCGGGTAAAACAACATTATCAAAAGCATTAATCGCCAAAATTCCTCAAGAAGAGCGTATTATTACCATTGAAGATACACAAGAATTGGTGATACCGCACCCTAATCATGTCTCGATGTTCTATTCAAAAGATGGACAAGGCTTAGCCTCTGTTGGACCCAAAGAGTTGCTTGAATCATCTTTACGGATGCGTCCTGATCGTATTCTTTTGCAAGAACTTCGAGATGGTACAGCCTTTTATTATATCCGCAATGTCAATTCAGGTCATCCAGGTTCCATTACAACGGTTCATGCCTCAACAGCCCTTGCTGCCTTTGAGCAAATGACCCTTTTGGTCAAAGAAAGTGACGGAGGAGGTGATTTAGAGCGTGATGATATTCGAGGACTGTTGATTTCAATGATTGATATCATCATCCAATGCAAACGGGTTGAAGGAAAGTTTAAGGTCACAGAAATTTATTATGATCCCTTCAAACAACGAAACATCTTTGGAGGAGACTAAAAGAAGATCACATCGGTTGCTAAAGGCTCTTTTAAAGCAACGATTGCACATAAAAGGAAAAATGCATGGAAACCAAAGCAACAGAAAACAGCGAAAACCTTTTACCTATGACAGTAGAAGAATTAAAACAACGCCGTGAAGCGGTTGAAGCAGCCATCAGCACCCATGCAATAGAGGGAATAGCGCTACATTCCAAAACGCTAAAAATTTTAGAAGAATATGCAAGGGGGAATATTTCACTCGAGGAATTTAATACTCTCATGGACAACGTAACATTATAAGGAAGCTACGATGCCGAAAGCAAAAGAAAAAACAAAAAATATACAGACAGTTTCTCCTCATCATTATGTCTACCCGAACACCACAACACTCAAAAATAAATATGGAATAAAAAACTTTAAATCCTTTCTGGAGAAATGCTCGCATGATACAGCAAAAGCGATGGTTAATCTGCGTGCAGCCCCCCTACCAGAAAAATTTGATACCTCCTATCTATGCTCTATTCATTATCAGTTATTTAAAAATACCTTTGAATGGGCTGGTCATCTTCGCCATCTTCCCTTTACATTTGAAGATGGTACCACAGCCGCTATGCCCGAAATGAAAAGAACAGGATGGGAAAATCCTTTTGCACTCGGTGATGAAATCCCTGAAGGTTTACAAAAATTAGATCAAACACTTGCCGAAAAAGATAATTTGCAAGGCTTAACGCGTGAGAAATTTAACTCTGAAGCAATAAGTTTATTTAACTTCCTTAACCAGCTCCATCCTTTTAGAGAAGGCAACGGACGTACACAACGGGTCTTTTTTGAAAAGCTCGCTCAAGCAGCAGGCCATCAGCTTGATTTTTCACTTGTTACAAAAGAACGCATGATGCTCGCCAGTGTTGCTGTAGCAGAAAATGGTGATCTAGAACCAATGCAACATCTATTTGAGGATATCTCTAATCCCAATAAAATACTTCTTTTAAAGGAATTCATGAACAACATGAAAGAACTTGGGCGCAATGTTAATGATCGTCCCGTTATGGTTGCAAAAGAAGGTGAAACCTACACAGGAATGTATAGAGGTGCTGGTTATGATAGCTTTGCATTCAATGTGAAAGGGGCTTATATCATCGGCAATAAAGAGCATCTCACACCAGAACAACTCAAAACATTAAAACCCGGTGACAAATTTACCTTTACAGTTCCAAAAACAAAAGAGCTTGAAAGCATTCTCATTCCAGAAGAAAGATTAGCTCCTTTGACAGAAAATAAAAAAGCCGAAATGGTTGCAGAAGATTCTTGCGTCCACGCAAGCTTAAAACAGGTCCAGAAATTGGCAAAAATTGTTTATGGTAAAGAAAAAACATTAGATAAACAGATGCTAGAGATCATCAAAAATCCAAGCTTAGGCCAACAGCTCGCCAACCAGATTGAAAGAGCACCGCACTCTGTTTCTCATCTTGCAGGTTTCAGTTTATGTGGACTACAAAATCAAGCACGTGCAAACGCTAAAAATCATCTTGAGATGCTCTGTACTACCGTTGCAAATTTCGCCCATGCTGTAAAACATGCGGAGAAGGAAATTACTCAAGAACATGCAACAGAACAAAGTCGTCGTGCAAAAATAGTAAAAATGCCAAGCAAAAGCTTACAAGAGCTCTTCACCTTGCCAAAAGAATTACAGCAAGAAGCTTTAGCAAAAAATCCTTTACTTCAAAAAGAGCTTACCGACTTTGTAAAAAACATCAATAGCCGTCTCTCACTAACTGAACATAAAGCTGTCAAAAATAATGAGTATGAAACACTGGCTCAAAGCATTGGTGTATCAGAAAATAAAGCCAAACAAATTACACAAACCGTTAAGCAAGCCAAAGAGCTACATCAGCAAACACAAGTATGCACAATGCATCGTTCCAAAGCATTTGCTATGGCTTGCTAAGAATGGATAAAAGCTTCCTCCTTTATAAGAAGGGCTCATAAACGAGAACTGTTTGGCGTCATCTGCGCTTTTTCAAAAAAGAGAGAGTTTAATATCACACACCTGAAAAAAGAGCTTTTCGCAGCATCGTCTGATAGAATTGAAAGTAAATACAATGAAATATACCAAGACACAAATGGTACTCATTTTAACACCAATCGCTTTAGGTGCTTTAACGATATTCTTTGTTCCTCATTTTTTGTTGTTTATAACAAATGGACTAAAGAGCAATCAAATTTATTGGACACTTCGTTCAGAACCTTTACTAGTCTTAGCACTAACAGCTGCTGTGTCATTGTTTTATAGTCTCTCGCAAAAGCTGCACTTACGTAAAGGAATTACTTTCGTTTCCCTTATCTTTTTTGGAACCGCAGCTCTTTATTATATTGGTGGAGAAATAAAACGTTTAAGTCCCTATGTTGGACAACAAGGAATAACGTGGAATTATGCGCTTCAATTCATGGACCCCATGGTTGTCTTTGGCATCATCATTGGTGTTTTTTTTTCCGTTATTCAATTGATAACAACCTCTCCACCTAAAAATAAGGTCAGGCGAGCAAAAAAAGGTGTGTTTGGTGAATCCGCGTGGATGAATTTAAGAGAAGCAGCGAAAATTTTTCCTGCCAATGGGCAAATTGTTGTGGGGGAAAGATACCGTGTTGATCAAGATAATGTGTGCAAAATTCCCTTTGCACCTGGCAATAAAACAACATGGGGAAAGGGTGGGACAGCCCCTTTGCTAACCTTTAATCTTGATTTTGGCTCAACTCATATGATCTTTTTTGCTGGTTCTGGTGGCTATAAAACCACAAGTACAGTAGTTCCTACGTGCTTAACCTATCCAGGGTCTATTATTTGTCTTGATCCTTCAACAGAAGTTGCCCCAATGGTCAAATTTGCGCGTCAAAAGATGGGGAATAGAAATGTCATTGTTCTCGATCCCAATTCATTTTTAACAAAAAATTTTAATGTCATCGATTGGCTTTTAGACGACAGCGTACCACGCACACAACGCGAAGCAAATATTGTAAGCTTTTCTAAGTTGCTTCTTACAGATAAAAAATCAGACAATTCTTCAGCGGAATATTTCTCGACACAAGCTCATAACCTTTTAACAGCTCTTCTTGCTCATGTTATATTTTCTGATGAATATAAAGACAACGAGCGCAATTTAAAAACATTGCGTGGAATTCTCTCTCAATCAGAAACAGCTGTTGTCAATCAACTACGTATGATTCAAGAAACAACACCTTCTCCTTTTATTCGCGAAATGGTTGGCATTTTTACAGAAATGGCAGAGCAAACCTTTTCAGGAGTCTATACAACCGCATCAAAAGACACTCAATGGCTTTCTTTGTCCAATTACGCAGATCTTGTCTGCGGAGATGATTTTTTTTCCTCAGATATTACAAATGGCAATACAGATGTTTTTCTCAATCTCCCCGCAAGCATTTTAAACAGTTATCCAGCTATTGGACGCGTGATTATTGGCGCCTTTCTCAATGCCATGGTTACAGCAGACGGTAACTATAAAAAGCGTGTTTTATTTGTCTTAGATGAAGTTGATCTTCTAGGCTATATGAATATTTTAGAAGAAGCGCGCGATCGTGGACGTAAATACGGTACATCCTTAATGCTTTTTTATCAATCTTCTGGTCAGTTGGTCAATCACTTTGGAGAAGCTGGAGCACGTTCATGGTTTGAAAGCTGCTCCTTTGTCAGCTATGCTGCCATTAAAGACTTCCAAACTGCCAAAGACATTTCAGAACGCTGTGGACAAATGACCGTTGAAGTAACCGGAACAAGCAAATCAAGAGGCTTATCTTTAGGAAAGGGTTCATACAACGTCAATTACCAACAAAGAGCTCTGATTTTACCCCATGAAGTTATTCAAGAAATGCGTCAAGACGAACAAATTATCCTTATGCAAGGACAACCTCCTTTGCGATGTGGTCGCGCTATCTATTTCAGAAGAAAAGAAATGTTAGCCGCAGCTGCAAAAAACCGCTTTGCCCCACAAAAGAAAAACTAACCTCCTCTTATGAGATCTTGACTATGAAAAGAACAAAAACAATATACATTTCTGTTTTTTAAAAGCCCGTTAACAAAAAGTTTTTACCCGCTTCCTCACACACATAGGGAAAACATGATAAAAAAATCCGTGTTTTTTCCTTTTTGTATTTTGTGTATCATTTTACCAGCGCCCATCGTCTTTATAAAAAACACCAATCCCCTCATCAAATCACTTATAACTAAACCAACATCTCCACTGAGGAAAGTCTGCAAATACATTCCTCCAAAGCTTTTTGTGTATAATTTGTCCCCTACAAACAACCCAAAATTTAATCTTTGAGATAAGAACTCTCAAGACACCTACATTCAAGAACATCGACTTTTCCAAAAAAAACATTTTAGATATACATCAAAATGAATAAATCATCCTTATACAAGCTTTTCCCCCTTTACGATATCATAAAGTGTTCTACTTTAATGATAAAGCGCTGAAAAAAAGCCTTTCTCCCCAACCAAAGAAAGGGATTCCTCTCTTATGGATCTTAAAGAAGCGCAATACGATAAGAGCAACAATCAAAATAAAAAACAATTTGTTTCAAACATACACAAACGAGATGTTCATATGGCAAGATGTTCGTATGGAGCAATAAGAAAAACATAATGGAGAAAGATTCTTGATGACTGCTTTTGCCCATAGATTCACTAATCTAAGTACTGTGTATGAAAAGTACCAACTCCATCCGCAAACCAAGAGCGATTGCACCCGCCATATCCACGATCTTCATCAAAGCGCTCTTACAAATAACTTTATCAAAAGAAAAAAACCAACAATTTTAAGCAACGTTTTTCTTTTTGACCTCTTCCTTACACCTCAAAGAATGGAGTTTTTTCCAGAGTCAACTTGTAGATAATCCATTTTCTGACCACTCATGGGATTCATACCAGCACCTTCAATACCAGTATTTTACAGCACAACAGGATAATAAACAAAAAGAAACATCAAAAAATCTTTCCAAAAATAAATGAAAAAAGAAAATATACATGAAAACAATCACAACAGAACATTTGGCATTTCTCACACCAAAAACCTTTCAAAAGTATCACAAAACGATCGATACAACCATCCATACACTTGAGGGAAAAGCACTCCCTCTCATAACACCAAAAATCTCAAAAGAATACGCGAAGGGGAATTTTTCATATGCAGCGTTTAAGACGCTTATCAACCACCACCCTACTTAGGAGAGATTATATGTTAGAGCAAAATTATTTATATAAAGGTACCTTAACACTCAAAAATAAATACGGCATAAAAAATCCCAAAAAACTGTATGAACGCTGTGCCCATGATACCGCCAGAGAAGCTGTCAATTTTCGCCATGAACCACTTCCACAAAAATTTGATTCCACTTATTTAAAATTAATTCACTGGAGCCTCTTCCACAAAACTTTTGAATGGGCTGGAAAAACCCGCGATGTATCCTTTACATTTGAAGACGGAACCTCTGCCCATATGCCGGCGATGCGTCCCAAAGGTTATGAAGTTCCTTTTGCTGTCGGACCGCAGATTCAAAAAAAACTAAAACAACTCGAAAAAACACTTAATGAGAAGAACAATTTAAAAGGTTTATCGCGCCAAGAATTTGCTGAAAATGCCGCTGAAGTTTTTATGGTGCTCGAGCACGCACATCCTTTCCGAAAAGGGAATGGGCGCGTAAATCGAATGTTTATGGAAAAACTTGGACAAGCAGCAGGACATACCATTGACTTTTCTTTCATCACAAAAAGACGCATGACAGCAGCTTGTATTGAAGCCATGCAATACGGCAATCCCCAACCGATGAAGGATCTTTTTGAAGATATCACGCATCCGCAAAAATCCCTTGTTTTAAAAGAATTCATCTCCCAAATGAGAAATGCTGGACTAGATGAAATTAACAATCGTATTGTTGTTGCCGCAAAAGAAGGGATCCCCTATGAAGGCATCTTTAGAGGTTTTTCAGCAGAAGGTTTTGTCATGGAAGTAGACGGTGCTTTCGTCGTCGGCCACAAAGATGATCTCCCCCCAGAACTCGTCAAAACATTACAAAACGGTGCCCGCCTCTGCTTTCAAAAAAACAACGTTCAAAGCTTACAAGAAACACTGATCCCAAAAGAGACATTAGCACCTCTCACACATGAAGAGTTATTCACAAGGATTTCAAATGACCCTTATGTTGAAGCATGCCGAAAAGAAATCGAAAAATTATCAAAGATTGTTTATGGTAAAGCCCACGCATTAAAGACAAAAACGGATATCTTAACGGCAGATCCAAGCTTAGGAAATCAGTTTGCCAATGAAATTTTACAAAACCCTCAATCAATTTCTAAACTTGCAGGAAGAAAAATACTTGACATGAAAAGTCCAAATCGCAGACAGGCGGAACAAACTGTTCCACAACTCAGCCAAGCCCTTAAAAATTATGCCACAATAACAGAACAAACAAAAGAAGAAACTTTAGAACAACATCAAAGAGAACAAAAACGCCTGAGCCACACCGTCGAAACACCTGGAAAAAATTTACAAAACCTTTTTGCCTTACCAGGAGAACAACAAAGAGAAGCTTTATTGCATTCTCGTTCACTGCGACAAAAACTCCATCACTTTTCGCGCCAACTACATAATCGTCTATCCTCAGAAGATCGTAAAGCCATACAAGAAAAAGATTATACCAGACTAGCTTGCCTACTTGGAACATCAGAAAGCAGAGCAAAAGAAATTGCGAATACTGTAAGGAACACCAAAGAAGCACAATGTCAAGCTCCCACCTTAAAAATTAATCGCTCTTCATCACTTGCTCTTACCGGCTAAAAACGAGTGAACTTTTTTCTTCCAACTAACTCTTGGCGCAAATTATTTTATCTCCATTGCGCCCACCAGTTGTTTTAGAATGTTACAAAAAATAGTCCTAAAAATGAATCCTGTAATTTACTATAACTTATTGATAAAATTTCATAAAAAAGATGTATAAAAGACATAAATGTCCACTATATATAAATATGAATAGCGCGAAATCTTTGGAGGTCATTCAATTCGATATCTGCCTTGTGTCTTACAGTTATCAAAAAGTAGGGAATGCGCCAAAGCCAAAGAGGTTTTCTAAAAATATTGAAAGGAAACAGCCATGAAAAAAAGTCACCCAACCGCTTCTACCAATGTAGATGAACTAAGACGACAATTTGAACAACAAAATCTAGGAGCTTCTAATGTAGAAGACCTCTATGCAAAGGTTAATAAACCACCCAAAGAACAGCGCACCTCACCTCAATATACACTTCAACAACCACCAGAAACTGTCTATGCTCCCAAAAAGCCACTTGACCAACAAAATCTAGGAGCTCCTAATGTAGAAGAGCTCTACACAAAGGTTAATAAATCACCCAAAGAACAGCGCAACCCACAACAATATACACTTCAACAACCACCAAAAACGGTCTATGCTCCCCAAAAACCACTAGGAAATCCCTATGACAGACTTGGTGGAGAACCAAGTGATGGGCGACGCGCCGACAGACTCGTAGATCCCTATGCAGTAACGGATCTGGAGGCGAAAGGTTGGCAAACGTCCCCTTACGAGACAATTGGTAAAGGTGCACAAGGTGGACGATATCCCCATGAACCAGAACATCTCTATGCAGAGCTTGAATTTGGTGAAAGTGGTGGGCGCTCCCCCCAAAGACCGCTAGAATCTGTCTATGCAACGGTTGGCATGGGTGCTGAAGGCGGGCAAGAGTCTGAACAACGAGAAAATCCCATCTACCAAGGCGTTGGCAGAGGAACGACAACATCTCCCAGAACCCCGAAAGATGAGATTACAACAAAGCTTTTACAAAACACAAACTTTCAATATGGTGTAAGAGAAACCCAAGAGTGGTGCAAAGTTGTTTACGGTAACGAACATGCTTTGAATGGACACTTGGCTAAGATTCTTGACGATCCCAAAAATGCAGAAAAAGTCTTACAGGACCTTGCAGAAAATCCCGAAAGCGCGGGTAAGCTTGCAGGTAGGAAAGCACTTGGCATAAAAAGTCACGCACGCAAAGAAGCTGAAGAGGGTTTTTCTCCCCTTTGCTCAGCTCTTGAGAGACATATCCATACTACACAAAAGCTCCATAAACAGTTTACACGGGAGCAGGAAAGAGAAAGAGGTCAAAGACACGAAAGTCCAGAAAGAGACTCAGAGCACAGACATCACCACCATCATCGTCGTCATCACACAAGAGGACAAGAACAAAATAGTCCAGAGCACAGCCCACAACGGCAAAGACATGGCGAAAAAGGAATGGCTTTTGCCATGTAAGTGAGTCCCCGTAAAGTACATAAATTTTTATTTTTCATTGAATTTCTTGGCGCAAATCGTTTCATTACGATTGCGCCAAGAGTTGTTTTAAAATATTACAAAAAATAGTTCTAAAAGTGGATCCTGTAATTTATCATAACTTATTGATAAAATTTCATAAAAAAACTGTATAAAAGACACAAAGGTCCGTTACACTGATCCTGAATAGCGCGAAATCTTTGGAGGTCATTCAGTTGGATATCTTCCTTTGTACAAAAGTTATCAAAATTAAAAGTGGGGAATGCACCAAAGAGGTTTTCTAAAAATATTGAAAGGAAACATGCATGAAAAAACATCATCCACACCCTTCTGCAAATCCAGAAGCCCTCTATGCAACAGTTAATAAACCAAACAGAGGAAACCAGCGCGGAGCAACCCCAGAAGAAGAAGTTCTATACGCATCCGTTAGCAGTATTTCTCCTTCCAAAGGCAGATACCAACATCAAAGGAGAGAAGATTCTGAAACAGACTATACAGAGGTTGCTCCCCCAAAACACGAAGCTGAAGTTACATACGCATCAGTTAGCAGTATTTCTCCCTCAAGAAGCAGACACCAACATCAAAGAAGAGAAGATTCTGAAACAGACTATACAGAGGTTGCTCCCCCAAAACGCGAAGCTGAGGTTACATACGCATCAGTTAGCAGTATTTCTCCTTCAAGAGGTAGACACCATCATCAAAGGAGAGAAGATCCTGAAACAGACTATACAAAGGTTGCTCCTCAACAAAGAGGAAGACCTTCATCTTCCCTCACAGCTGAGCAAATAACTGTCATACTTTTAAAAAACCCACATGTCCAAGCATATGGAGAAGAGGTTATGCACTGGGGTAAGGTCGTTTATGGCAATGACACGCTTTTCCAGCAACACTTGCAAGGAATACTTACAGATCCCAGTAAAGGAAAAGACCTTTCAAATCAACTTGCTGAAAATCCTGAATCTATACATAAACTTGCTGGCCGCTCCGCACTTGGCTTAAAAAATCAAACACGCAAAGCAGCTGAAGACGGTTTTAAACCACTCGTTGATGCCATTGATGGTTATACAAAGGCTGTAAAAGAGGCAAAGGAGAGGCTTTTGCAAACCCCTCAAGCAGAGCAAAGACGCCTTCAAGAAAATTCTCAGCAAGTTGAGAGACACCATCATCATCGTCATCATCACACAAGAGAACAAAACCAGGAGAGTGCAGAGCACAGTCCTCGACGACAAAGACACGGTATGGCTTATGCCATGTAAGGAGTTATAAGCATAAAGACGATAGTTTTGTTTTTCGTTTAATCGCTTTTTCAGTGAGTTTCTTGGCGTAAATCGTTTCATTGCGGTTGCGCCAAGAATTGTTTTATCTTGTGATAGAAAATAATCCTAAAAATGGATGCAGTAATTGACTATAACTTATTGATAAAATTTCACAAAAAAACTGTATAAAAGACACAAAGTCCCATTACGATAGTGATAAATAGCGTCGATCTTTGGAGACCACTCAATTTTCTTCTTATAAAAACCATAAAAGTATAAAGGGCGAGAGTGTGCACCAAAGAGGTTTTCTAAAACAATTCTTGAAAGGAAACATACATGAAAAAAGATCACCCTCACCCTTTTCCATCTCCTTCAATACAAGAACTTATAGAGCTCTATGAAAAAGCAGCAGCAGAAGTATCAGGCGGTGACTCCCTCCCTAAAGAAACGCTTTCACAAAGCAAAAGACTGTCATCCATACTGGAAAAAGATGAGGAAAGACAATCTCTTTTAGAAGAAGAAACTGTACATGCATCAACAAATCCAACAACGCTTCTAACAAGAGGCAACTCTACCAAAAGGCAGAAACAACTTGAAACGACACACTCAACAGTTACTTCACAAGTTTCTCAAAAAAGGGCAACAAGAATTCTCTCAGAGGAAGAAATCATTCAATTGCTTCCACACCATTCATTGGTTCAAACATATCGAGAGGAAATCCAACGTTTATCCGCAAGTGCATATGGCGATTCAAATATTTTGCAAGAAAAAATGCAGGAAATTCAAAAAAATCCTGCTGCAGGAAAGGAGCTCTCATGGCGCATGGCAGCCCATCCTGAAAGTATTGCTAAACTTTCAGGTACCAGCACGTTGGGCTTCAAAAATCGAACGCGCAAACAAGCGGAAGAAGATTTTTCCGCCCTTTGCGTCACCGTTGATTGTTATACAAAAGCTGTAAAACAGGCAAGAGAGAGCCTATTGCAATTTCCAGAGCAAGAACTAAAAAACTATGAACGTTTAATGGGAAAGTCAGCAGTCACTGAACTTCTGCAAAAACCAGATCAACGTGAAAAAGAAACTCTTTCAGAGGCAGAAATTTCTACCAAAATTCAACAACATTCAAAAGTCAAAAGGCACTATGCCCAGATCAAATATTGGTGCGAAGTTGTTTTTGGTAACGCAAACATTTTGCAATCACAAGTGGAAACACTTTTTCAAAGCCCTGAAACGATAGAAACACTTGCACAGCAACTTGTCGGAAATCCTCAATCTTTTCACAAGTACGCTGGTATCAGTCTTTTTGGCTTTAAAAATCAAGCACGCAGACATGCTGAAGCTGGTCTTTCTCACTTAATTGACGCCACTGACAATTATGCAACGGCTGTAACACAAGTAAGAGAGAGCATTTTGCAAACCGAACAGGCAAAACAAAAGCGCCATGAACCATCTTCTGAACAGGCGCAAGATTTGCATCAACAACAACGCTTATCACAATCTGTTGAACGCACTGAGCATTCAACAGTAACTCATGAAAAAGCAACAACCTCTACTCAACAAAGAGAAACAGATATTCGTCCTCGCAAAACTGCGATACCAAAAGCAATGGCTTTTGCCAGCTAAACAGACATAAGTTTTCACACTGAATTCAACATCTTGGCGCAACACATGGCAAAGGTCATTTGCGCCAAGAGAACCGATTCTTGTGAAACCATTCAGTTTTATATCCTCTCTCATAAAAGCAAGTGAAAAAGCATAAAACAGAATAAAAACCAACGTGTATTTTTAAATAGTATTTAAAAACAATATTGGAAGAGTTTGAAAGGAACATGTATGAAAAAAAGAAATCCTTCCCCTTTTATCACCGAAATGATGGAAAAATTTCAACAACAGACTGAACAATCCCCCACCAGAACCCCCCCTCCCCAAGTTTCTCAAAGTTTGCCAAAACCAACTGTACAAAAACACCCAGAAAATTTATCACACCACCCAAAGGTTGCTCCACCGCCCCCCCCACGCATGAAAAACCCAGTGCAAACCAGCACAATACCTCCTAGCACCAAAAACCAAGAGACGCCTCCTCCACAAAAAAACTCCTCTCCGCACACAAAAGCAGCACCACAAAGACCTCCACGTGCAAAAGATAGGCAACAAAACAAACCAACAGTTCAAGAGTCCCCCTCCCTACAGACAAAAGTGGCTCCGCCCCTTCCTCCACGCATGAGAGAAAAAACACAAACTGGCACAACAATCCCCAGTTCAAAAATCCAAGAAAACTCCTCTCCGCACACAAAAGCAGCACCACAAAGACCTCCACGTGCAAAAGATAGGCAACAAAACAAACCAGCAGTTCAAGAGTCCCCCTCCCTACAGACAAAAGTAGCTCCGCCCCCTCCTCCACGCATGAGAGACAGAGTGCAAAACGGTGCAAAAATCGAGAATCCTGAAACACTCTACCCAAGTGTTAGAGCCAAAACACCATCACATATGAAAGTCCGGCAACAAAGTAGTTCATCATCACAAGATAGTGGAACATATGCAGTACCTCCTTCACGAAAACCACACCGTATGGAAAACAGAAAACAAAGCGATGCTGTCATCCCAAAACCTGCCTCTCCACACACAGCAATTGAACAGCCAAAACCGTCTCACGGACAAAAAAAATCTATTAATACAATGGAAAGAGAGCTATTGCTCATAGCATATCAAGAAGAAATACGATTTTTTTGCGAAAAGGTTTATGGCAACAAGCTTATTTTAGAAGAAAGAATAGAAGCAATCAAAGAAAACCCCGATATGGGAGAACAGCTCTTATGGGATATTACAGAACGGCCTAAGTCTATTTCTAAGCTTGCTGGTAGAAAAGTTCTTGGCATAAAAAATCATGCGCGCAAACAAGCTGAAGAAACTCTTCCTACCCTATGTGCTGCTATTAACGGTTATGTGTATACTTCAAAATATACAAAAAGTGAAAATATTTCACACGCTTCTCAGACGGAACAACAACACCAGCGACAAACACAAGAGGAAGAGCCAATAAATCAACATTTACAAAATCCGCTCAATTCAGAAAAGAAAATAGAGCCTCTCTCAAATCAGGAAATTGCCCGCAGAGTTCAACAAGATCCATCGGTTCGATATGGTCAAAGAGAGATCGAATATTGGTGCGAAATTGTTTATAATGATCCGTTTATTTTGCAATATAGAATAGAAGATATGCAAAAAATTCCAGAGATAGGAGAAGAGCTCGTATTTCAAATTGAAAACCCTTCTAGATCTTTTGCTCCGCTTGCTGGTAAGCAAGTCCTTGGCATAAAAAATGGAGCACGCAAAGCCGCTGAAGAAAATCTTTCTACCCTGTGTACCGTCATTAAGGATTATGCTGAAACTGTAAAACAGTTAAGAGAAGCCATTGTACAAAACCATCAGGAAGAACAACAAAAACGTCATCAACCGCTTAACGATCCCGATAAAAAATTGCAAAAGCAGCAAAACTTATCGCAGCCCCCGAAGTTACCTGAACGCTCAACAGCAAAGCAGCATCAAGAGGTTGCAGAAACTTCTAGACAAGAAGACCAACTGCACGTTCGACCGCACAGAGCCGAAACATCAAAAGCAATAGCTTTGTCGTGATAAATCTCCTAATTGTTGGCTTTTCATACAAAACTTTGATGCAATTATCTTGCCAAGATTGCATCAAAGACGGTGTATGAAATACAGCAGACTTTGAATAAGACACCCCATTATTTTACAGAATTCATTGATAAAATTTCACGATAATACTTCATAAAAATTACACACTTTAACTTTGTTTCATGCGAATAAGGTCAATTTTTTTCAATCATTAAAATGGGCATTCTTCTTTGAAGAAAACACCATGAAATAATAAAAGGCAAAAAATGTAAAAAAGCTTTCAAAAAATAATGTTATCCTTTGAAAGGAAATATACATGAAAGAAAATACAGAACATTGTGCCTCTTCCATACAGGAAGAGTTGCAAGAACAACACCCTGCAATCAGTGCAGCCATTTCAAAGAAAATCAATGAAGCATCGCAGAATTTCTTTTATCCCAATAGCAAAGTGCTTAAAAATAAATACCGCATCAAAGAGCAAGAAATATTAAAGGAACAATGTTGTGATGATGTAAAAAAAGAAATGATAAAACTGCGTCAAGAACCTCTACCAGAACAGTTTAATTCCTCCTATCTAAAATATCTTCATCAACGCCTCTTTTCCCGTGCATTTGAATGGGCCGGACAAATACGCGAAAAACCATTTACATTTGAAGATGGTACTGTTGCTTCTATGCCCATTTTGAAAAGAAAAGAATTTACAAAACCTTTTGCGATTGGCAGAAAAATACAGGAGGGACTAGAAAAGTTAGATAAAACGCTTGCTGAAAAGAATAATTTACAAGGCTTAACTCGCGAAGAATTCGTTGAACAAGCAGCTGGAATAATGATAGATTTGCACCACTTGCACCCTTTCAGAGAGGGCAATAAGCGCACAAAGAGACTGTTTGTTGAAAAACTCGCTCAAGCAGCAGGACATGAGCTAGACTTTTCTCTTGTGAGCAAAAAACGTAAAGACTTTGTCCGCGCTGCTGCCATGGAACATAGCGATCCAGAGCCTATGAAGCATCTGCTTGAGGATATCTCAAATCCAGAAAAATTGCTCATTTTACAAGAATTTACCAACTCTATGAGAACGCTTGGATTGGATGAAAAAAATTATTATCTCACTGTCGTCGCAAAAGAAGGAGAAACCTATCATGGTACCTACAGAGGCAGTGGACCCAGTGGACCCAATGGCTTCATGCTTGATGCCAATGGGATTTTCATCTTGGGAAATAAAAAAGGTCTCACCCCAGAGCAAATACAGACATTAAAAATCGGTGACGCCCTCTCCTTTACAGCGCCCAAAACTCAAAACCCAGCAAAAAACATTGCTTCCAGAAAAAAAGAGCCGTTCTTACAAACGATGAAATAACTAAAAAGAGCAAAGACAACGCATCCATTCAAACAAAGAAAAAGCTCATTTTTCACCATGGATTGCCCCTCATGCTTTACATGACAGCATTGAAGTTATGTCCCAAAGTTTGCAAGAACAAATGACCAAACCAATTGCTCAATCTCCTTCCTCCATGAGGCAAATGCAAAAAGATTTCCAAAAAAACATTTTACAGACCAGCAATACAGCGACAAATAATCCAATATCTGCCCAAATGACAAAGGAAAAATGCTCTGATCATCAAGAAAGAACGAAACAGCCCCCCAAAAAAGCAATGGCATACTGGGACACTGGTACAAAAAAAACGAACACCGTCCCTCTCACCTTACAAGAAAAATTATCTTCATCACTTGAAAACGAAGAAAATAAGACAATGCACGGGAATTTCTTTTACCCTAATAGTATCACCCTAAAAAATAAATATGGAATAAAAGACTATAAAAAATTAAAAGTGCAATGTGCGCATGATACAACAAAAGCAATCATTCATCTACGCCAAGAAACGCCACCGCAAAAATTAACTTCCACATATCTCCAATATATTCATCACACCCTATTTAAAAATACTTTTGAATGGGCCGGACAAACACGTGAAAAACCATTTACATTTAAAGATGGTAGCGTTGCTTATATGCCAATGATGAAAAAAGCCGGTATTTCTTTTGCCTCAGCAAAACAGATACAAGAGGGACTAGAAAATTTAGATAAAACACTTGCTGAAACGAATAGTTTAAAAGGCTTAACCCGCGAAACATTTGTTGAATATGTCACTGAAATGTTGATACAGCTCAACTATACGCATCCCTTCAGAGAAGGTAATGGACGCACACAACGAATGTTTTTTGAAAAACTTGGGCAAGTTGCTGGTCACACACTCGACTTTTCTCTTGTAACAGAAAAACGCATGAATCTTGCCAGCATTGCATCGCTAAAACATAACGATAAGGAAGAGATGAAACATCTGCTTGAGGATATCTCAAATCCAGAAAAAATACTTATTTTAAAAGAATTCATGGACAATATGAAACATATTGGATTTGAAAATATTCATCATCATCTTATTATAACAGCGAAAGAAGGTCATACCTATAAAGGCTTCTACAGAGGCAGTGGAACCAATGGCTTCATGCTTGATGCCAACGGGATTTTCATCTTGGGAAATAAAAAAGATCTCACCCCAGAGCAAATACAGACATTAAAAATCGGTGACGCCCTCTTCTTTACAGCACCAAAAGTTCAAAACCAGCAAGAAGTGCTTATCCCCGCAGAAACAATAGCCCCCCTTACCAACAATGAAATTACCACAAGGATAAAAAACAACGCATCCATTCAAGCAAGAAGAAAAGAAATCGAAACTTTGTGCCAAATCATTTATGGCAATCGTCATATTTTGGGAAAAAATTGAGATGATCCATGAAAATCATACTGAAGGAGAACAGCTCACCTATCAAATTGCCACCTCCCCCAATCTATTTCTAAACTTTCTGGTAGCAATGTATTTGGCATAAAAAACAACGCGCGCGCATGCTGAAGCAAATATTTTGCCCCTCTGTAGAGCCATTGATCGTTATATCAATATTTTTAAACAAACAGAAAGAGACATTCTCCATACCCATCATGTAAAACAAAGGCGGTGTGAACAATCGGTAGAAATGCCTAAGGCTTGGATGAAAAATCTCTTTTCCTTGTCAAAAGCACAACAGCAAGAAACCTTATCAAACTCTCCTGAACTAAGGGGGAAGATAAGGACTTATCTCAAAAAAATCAATGAGCGCTTATCCTCAAGCGAGCATGAAGCTATAAAGGAAAATAATCCTGAAAGACTTGCGAAGAGTCTTGGCACATCAACCGTTAAAGCAAAAGAGATTATGGAAATAGTCAAGCAAATAAAAGAGATAGAACAGCATATACAACCCATGTATTTTTATAACCATAAATTCGATGAGCGCCTAGCACCAAACCAGCATCAATCTATCCAGCATCAATCTATAAAGAAAAATAATGAAAAAAAATGTTCCAACACTCTTAGTAACGAAACAATTAAAGTGCAAAAAATGACAGAAACCGTCAATCAGAGTCCTAAAAGACAAGAAAATATTCAACCTCACAAAACAAAGCACACAAAAGAAATGGCAATGAATATCTAAAGGGTTCATAAACTTTAACTTTTTTTCCCTCTCTGGTAAAAGTGATAGCCTTTACCCGCCTGCTTTCATTGGCAAATCAATCGCACCTCAACGGGAATGGAAACCATGAGAGAACAAATTTATCTTATTTCCTCAGATTTTATCCTCATTAACTGTGAAAAGAAACCTGAACAGGCAAAATGCTGTTGAAAGATCACGTCTTCCTATCCTTTTGTTTATGTAATCTCTAAAACGGGAAGGCAGCCTAATTTGGGGAGAATATAAAGCTGTAAAAGTAAAAACCAATCACGAGCTTTGCCATCACCTTTTAGCTCAGCCTTACGACTTTTAAAAACATCTAAAGTACTGTCTTTTAAATAATGGATAAATAATGAAGATTGCGCATTGCTTCACGCTTTTATTTTATTTGCGTTCTTTAATAGGGTCACGCCCCTCACGTAAAACAGAACGGGTATTGGGTTGTACTATTCACGACATCACACCATAAAGAGGAATTATCATTATAGATCCCCATATGTCCCTTCAAACTGTTATGATATCGCCCCCATATTTCAGTTTGAAAAGAAATTTTAATTATTTTATGGCAAAATAAAAATTGTAATGCAACAGTAAACAAGGAGCATAAAAAAGTCTTCAAGCACCATTGTTGACAGAAAGATAAACACCGTCGTACAACGCTTACAAAAAGTATCCTTGATTGGGATACAGATCAGATTTTTACGATTTAAAACGGTTTATTTCTCCTGTCATCGCTTCTCTTTTACAACAAAACCGATATATCTTTATGACATTGATAAAAAAAATTGCAACAGTTGCTTCCGGAACCCTTATGAGCCGTATTTTTGGCTTCGTACGCGAAATGCTTATGGCAGCAGCGCTAGGGACCGGTCCTGTTTCTGATGCCTTTAACGCTGCTTTTCGTTTTCCCAACACATTTCGTCGTTTTTTTGCTGAAGGTGCCTTTAACGCTGCTTTCATTCCTCTTTTTGCAAAAAAAATCACTGAAGATGGTCAAGAAACGGCATGCAAATTTGCAGAAGAAGTCTTTGGCGTTCTCTTTTCGCTGCTCTTACTGTTAACGATTGCGATGGAACTGAGTATGCCTTTTCTGATACGAACCATTATTGCCCCAGGTTTTACCGAAGATGCGACAAAATTTAACGCTACAATTCACTTTACTGCGATCATGTTTCCCTATTTAACCTGCATGTCGCTTGCTGCCATGATGGGAGGCATGCTTAATGCTCTGCGACGCTATTTTATTGCCGCCATTGCCCCACTCTTTTTAAACATTATTCTGATTGGTGTGCTTGCCTATGCTTGGATTTATAAACTTGACGCTTGGCATATTGGCTTAAATCTCTCTTGGGGTGTATTGGCAGCAGGGCTTCTTCAACTCACCTTAATTGCCCTTGCTTTGCGTCAAAGTGGAATGAAAATATCCTTCCGCTGGCCCCATTTAAGTCCTAATGTTCGCAAGCTATTAACTTTAGCATTCCCAGCGGCTATCACGGGTGGCATCACACAAATCAATTTGCTCATTAATACCAACATTGCTTCTAGTCAATCGGGTGCTGTCTCTTCTTTGATGTACGCTGATCGTCTTTATCAATTGCCTCTAGGCGTAATCGCCATTGCCGTTGCAACCGTTCTTTTACCAGAATTAACACGCGCTTTGCGAAGCAAAAAGCACAAAGAAACCAACCATTTACAAAACCGCTCTATTGAATTAACGCTATTGTTAACACTTCCGGCATCCATCGCTTTTTTGCTGCTCTCCACTCCCATTGTCAGTTTGCTCTTTGAGCGAGGACAATTTACCAGTCAATCAACACACCATGTTGCACAATTACTGGAACTTTATGGACTGGGACTTCCAGCTTTTGTTCTCATTAAGGTCTTTATTCCTAATTTTTTTGCCCATGAAGATACCAAAACACCGATGATTTTTACAGGTATTTGCGTTTTCATCAATATCAGTCTCGCCTTAACATTATTTCCTTCTTTTTCTGCACGAGGCATTGTTATTGCTGAAATTACTTCTGGATGGGTCAACGCCCTGTTGCTTTGGGGTGTCCTTATCAAACGCGGTTATTGGAAATACGACTTCCAACTGATAAAGCGAATACTATGTCTCATGATAGCAACCCTTTTGAGTGCACTGGCCCTCTATTACGGATTGAATGTGTTTAGTTTTTTGTCTTTTCCTTTATCCTCACAAGCATCCTTTTTATTGCGCGCCAGCACCTTAGTTGGGATCATGCTTGGCATATTCTTGATCTATTTTAGTGCCTATTTTTTATTCAACACCCATTCCTTTTTTCACATGCTTAAAAATTTGAAAAAACGCCCATAATATCTATACTTTGTCAAAAACAATAAAACAAATAACCTTAATTGAAGAAAGAGCACTCCTATGGATACCTTCACACCACTTGTCTTTTCCGGCGTACAACCGAGTGGTCATTTACATCTTGGCAATTATCTTGGAGCCATTCAGCGTTGGGTTGAACTGCAAAACTCTCATCACTGCCTCTATTGTGTTGTGGATATGCATGCGCTCACAGTCAACCCAGATCCCCTTACTTTACGGGAATCCACCAGAACAGTGACAGCCGCCTTTTTAGCCTGCGGTATTGACCCTCAAAAACACATTATTTTTAACCAATCACGTGTTTTTCAACATGCTGAACTCGCCTGGATTTTTAATTGTGTTGCCCGTATCGGCTGGCTTCAACGCATGACACAATTTAAAGATAAAGCAGGAAAAGATCGCGAAAAAGCATCCCTCGGGCTTTTTGCCTATCCCACTTTGATGGCTGCTGATATTTTAGTCTATCGTGCAACGCATGTTCCAGTAGGCGAAGATCAAAAACAGCATGTTGAACTCACACGCGATATTGCACAAAAATTTAACAACGACTATGCACAACGTATTGCCGAATTAAATTTTGGTATCTCTATGCAAACGGATGAAGAAAAAAGGCAATGCTTCTTTCCCCTCCCAGAGGCGCTTATTGGAACAACAGCCACACGCGTTATGTCTTTGCGCGATGGGACGAAAAAAATGTCAAAATCAGATCCTTCAGATTTTTCACGCATTAATTTGACCGATGATGCTGATCTTATCGCAAAAAAAATACGCAAAGCCAAAACGGATTCGGCTCCTCTTCCCGATACCCTGACCGCTTTAAAAGAACGACCAGAAGTGGATAACCTGCTTGGTATTTATGCCGCCTTTGCTAACGTCAGCAAAGAAAAGATTCTTTTAGAATTTTCTGGTCAACAATTTTCGCATTTTAAAACAGCCCTAGCCGACCTTGCTGTCCATAAGCTTGCCCCTATAACAGAAGAATTACGTCGACTGCATCAAGAAAGTGATTATATCGACTCTGTTTTGCGTGATGGCGCTAAACGTGCTAGTATGCTCGCAGAAGAAAATATGAAAAAAATTCGTGAAATTATTGGATTTTTGCACGATACATAAAGATAATAAAACTAAAAACTGTAGAGAGCAAAAAAATCGTTTGTACAAAATAGAGAAAGTGCATGATTTCCAAACCAAAAAATCCGAAAAAAGAACCCAAGAAAAAGAACTTAGTCATTATTGATGAAACACCAGAGTGTCGGCGTGCCGTTGCGTTTGCCGCACAGCATGCCCAAAATACCAATAGAACATTGGTATTACTTTGTGTCGTTGATAGTGTGGAATTTCAACACTTTCTGGGTGTAAACAACGTTATGCGCACAGAATCAACGCAAAGTGCTCATAAAATATTAGGAGGCATTGCCAGTGAAGTCCGCACCACCCATGCGCTTGAAACAGAAATAGTGGTGCGTGAAGGAAAAAAAATTGATGAGATTTCCAAACTGATCGACGAAGATAAAAGGATTGCACTAATTGTTTTAGCAGCCAGTGGACATACAGAAGGACCAGGACCCCTTGTTCAATTAATCGGGAATAAAGGGACAGCTTTTTCAATTCCTGTCATTGTTATTCCTAGCAATCTTGCCGATGACGATATTAGATCTATTGCCTAAAAAATATAATATTCTACAATGTAAGATCTTCCTAATCCTTCATTATAAAAGGAGAGTCTATGTTTATTCAAACTGAAACCACACCAAACCCTGCAACACTTAAATTTCTGCCAGGACGCGTGGTTCTTTCTGAGGGCGTATTAGAATTTCGTGACCCTGAAGAAGCAGCTAAAAACTCACCTTTGGCGGCTAAGCTGTTTAATATTCCCAATATCAATGGTGTTTTTTTAGGCTATGATTTTATCACCGTAAGCAAAAAAGAAGGAGAATGGCAACATCTCAAGCCCGTCATTTTAGGCACAATCATGGAACATTTTCTATCCAATGAGCCAGTAATCACCACCAACGCTACAATACAAGCACAAACCCATGCCCTTAACGAAGAATTTTATGACGAAAAAGATGCTGATATTGTCTTAACCATTAAAGAGCTGCTTGAAACGCGTATCCGCCCAGCAGTTGCCAATGATGGTGGAGACATTACTTTTCGCGGATTTGAGAATGGTATTGTTTATCTCAATATGCGGGGTGCCTGCGCTGGATGTCCCTCTTCAACGGCAACCCTCAAACATGGTATTGAAAATCTTTTACGCCATTTTATCCCTGAAGTTTTAGGCGTTGAAGCCATGCCACAATAAATATTGACCTCAATAGGTAAAATAACCACACCGATTGCCCCTCTTCAACAGCGCTCAAACATGGAGTGTAACAATCTTGCGTCATTTTATTCCTGAAATTTTAAAAGTAAGCTATGCAGCCATAAAAATACAGTACTGTTAAAAAAATCTGTCCAATAATAATACCTTCACTCACCTTTCACCTCCATATATGCCTTAAAAAGGTTTTAAAGCCCCTTTTAAGAAGCATCGGTTGTTTCACAACAAACCCAATAATGATATCCACAGAAGTACAAAACATGGGCATGCACTTTAAATTTATTTTGTTTTATAATCTTGTCATGTAATTAACACGACCCGTTACAAAAAAAGAAAACCCAAAAAAGAAAACATTGTAAGATAGAGTGCCCATTTGCTCCATCTTTCTCACTTCTCCCAACGATAAAATCACGCAAAATACTTCTTGTAGCAGCCAATCAACAAAGATCACATTTTGCAACTTGAATGAGAATTCTGGCATTCTTCTTATTTCAATTCTGTTTTTATTGTATCAATCAAAATCGTCCGCTTACACAGCACAAACTGGATAATAACAAAAACTATTTTTAATAGCTCTTATACACACTTTTTATAAGAGACTGTTGCAGCACTAAAAACTGGAAAATGCATAACCGTACGACCTTATCAAGATCATACCGTCCTTTTTCTATTCTTAAAATCAAGAATTTCCCCTCTATCATTTTCAATCTCATTTCCATAAATATGACGCAAACGGCGGAATTACCTGTAAAAAATAAATACATTTAAGCTAGATCTATTATGATTGTTTGAGAAATTATCTGATAAAAAATGAGAATATTTCTTCAATTCAGCAGGAATAAGTTTGTCTGCTTTACCGCGTTGTTCTTCTCATAAAGCACATACTTTTACTGTCGCATGTACGTCAACATCCAACTTCACCCATAACTGCGTATTAAAAGAAAAGACAGAGCCACTATTCCTCTGCGATACATGGCTTTGCAATAAAGGAAAATATATTGCCTCTATCTGATTGGTGTAATCTGTGAAACAACAAAAAAGCCCATTCGAGAAGAATGTAAAAATAAAAAACCAGCGAAATGCAAAAACAATTGCAAGGGGATAAATGCCTAAACTTTTTTCACAAACTCCGACTTTAAACTCATCTGACCAATCCCTGGAATTTTGCAATCAATGTTATGATCCCCATCCACCAAGCGAATATTCTTTACCTTAGTACCACCTTTTAAAACAGATGAAGCGCCTTTTACTTTCAGATCTTTTATCACCATAACGGTATCTCCGTTTGTTAAAATCTGACCATTGGCATCATAAACAGTATTGACAAGAACAGTATCATCGTTTTTTTGTGGCCATTCATGTGCGCATTCAGGACACACAAAATTTTCACCATCTTCATAAGTATAAAGACAATCACAACGAGGACATTTGGGATATTGGGTCATAAATTCCCCTTTTAAAAGAAAAATCATTTGTTATGACTGGTCATAAAGCAAGAAGTACTTATTGTCCATTATTTTAGAAAAACATTTCCCTTTGTTTCAACCTTCATCTGCCAACTGTGTTCATGAATACTATCATCACATACCATACATGGGTTTATAAAAATGATTGATCATTATATAACTTAAATAAGCCCCCGCATATCATAAAATTTACTCACTTCATTCTCTCTCATAAATGAATCAAAATCATTTTCTTATACATCACCAATACAATTAACGAATGAATAAAAAACAATTAGAAAAGGAACATCTCTGAATAAAAACGCTTCCAAAAAGCTAAAAACTGAGAAACAAGAAAATGATAGACTCAACTTGACCTTTTATTTAAGTAAAGCATTCATAATGTTAGAGAACAAACTGATTTATGATCATAGTTAATGGTTTTGTATATTGAATGAGAGCCAATAAATAAGCTGAGATTCTCTCAACCTCTTTTACATTGAATAAACCAAAGCCTTTTCCTTGCATGTTACAAGTAGGAAGAGCCGTGTAAAACAATTATTCAAAATACTAAATACTCTCAAATATAAGAGCCAACATTGAAAGCGGGCAAAGTGAATGATGGTGCTGGTCTTACTCTCTCATAAGCATAAAAATGGTGCTGCTCAATGGATGGCCGGTTATCCCTTTCAAAAGTAACACGCATAAGATACGTTTTTAGCGTTTTGAGAGAGAAGCTTCTTTAAGACAACCATATGAAATGTGCAACAATGATCGTATTTTGTTGTGTATGAGCCCCCCCTATTAAACAAATATTTCTATCAAACCATTAGAAACCATTGGACATAAATTCCCCGATTATGCCTGATTATAATTACCTACAGCATTTGGTTTTAAGAAGCCAGAAGTTTTAGGAATCCAATTGACATGTAAAAGAGGAAAAAACAAAACGAGCTTGAAAATGGAAGCTCTGCCTTATGGCCAATAAAATCACGTCCCTAAAAACATACCTCATGTGATCAATCATCATACCTTTACAAAAAACATTCCACTGATCTTAGGTGATAATATCAGGACGATTTCGCCCCAATGTTTGTTGTATTTTTAACAGTTTTAGTGCCACCTGTTGCAAAGGTTGGAGAACTTCTTGCGGATTAAAATTGTGTTTGCGCGGATCACTTTCATACTGTTCAAAATAAAGTCGTAAAGTAGCACCTAGCGTCCCTGTTCCCGACAAACGGATCACCAACCGTGCTCCGTTCTCGAAAAAAATACGTATACCTTGCCGCGTGCTAACGCTCTGATCAACAGGATCATGATATGTAAAATCATCTGCTTTTTTGACGAAAAATCCAGCAATTTCAGTTCCTGCATGTGGTAAGTGCGTACGCAAATGTTCTATAAGTTCCAAAGCTTTATCTGCTTCGACTTCTTCATAATCATGCCGTAACGTGTAAAAACGCCCATAGGTGTACCAATGCTGCTGAACTATTTGTGCGACAGTTTTTTCTGTTATCGCTAAAAGATTTAACCAAAATAAGACAGCCCATAAACCATCTTTTTCGCGGATGTGATGAGAGCCAGTTCCAAAGCTTTCTTCACCACAAAAGGTTACTTTCCCCGCATCCAAAAGGTTTCCAAAAAACTTCCATCCCGTTGGCGTTTCAAAAAAGTTTAATCCGTGTTTTTCCGCAACCAGATCAGCAGCACGTCCCGTCGGCATAGAACGCGCTATCCCCACAACACCTTTTCGATATCCTTTAATGAGGTGTGCATGCTCAGCCATAATAGCCAAAGAATCTGAAGGCGAGACAAATTGCCCACGACCAATAATGAGGTTACGATCTCCATCACCATCAGAGGCTGCGCCAAGATCTGGTCCTTGCTCTGACATCAATAAATCATAAAGAGCCTTGGCATAAACCAAATTGGGATCCGGATGACCGCCTCCAAAATCTGGCAAAGGAATACCATTAACCACCGTCCCTTCAGAAAATCCTAAGCATTTTTCAAAAATTTCATGAGCATAAGGCCCTGTTACCGCATGCATAGCATCAAACCGTAAAGTAAGACCTCGAGCGACGGCCTTGGCAATACAGTCAAAATCAAAAAGCTCCTGCATCAAAGCAACATAATCAGCGACAGAATCAATAATATCAATCCGCATGGCTCCCATAAAGATCGTACCTTGCCTATCTAAATCAATATCTGGTGCTTCAAGAATTTTATAAAAGGAAAGACGTTGCGATGTTGCAAAAATAGCATCACATAAAGAATTAGGAGCGGGTCCACCATTGGAAACATTGTATTTAATACCACAATCTCCCTCTGGACCACCAGGATTATGGCTTGCAGAAAGAATAAGTCCACCATGGGCATGAGTTTTACGAATAAGATGCGAAACAGCAGGTGTAGAAAGAATACCGCCCCTTCCCATTTTAACACAAGAAACACCATGCGCCGCTGCCATCTTCAACACAATCTGAAGGAGAGTACGATTAAAAGTGCGCCCATCGCCCCCAAGAATCAACATTTTTCCTTCAAGAGGTCCAATGTTATCAAAAAGAGACTGTATAAAGTTTTCTACATAATGAGGTTGTTGAAAAACAGACACTTTTTTGCGCAAACCAGACGTTCCCGGTTTTTGCCCCTCAAAAGCCGTGGTCAAAACTGTCTTTATGGTCATGTAAATACCTTCATATTCTTTCCTTTAATTTTAAGGTGAAGAGTATCCAAAGTCGACCATTAATTCTACTTGACGGAAGTGTGAAATATTTGCACACTCGTTAGAAGTCAGAATTTTTAAAGAATCCCTTTTATTTAAACCGTTCTTTCCGATATGCTTTTAAAGACAAAAGCTGTTTTAAAACGAAATTTTTGTAAAAAATATAGGAGCATCCTTATGATGAAAAAAACTGTTCCCAATGTAACATTCCATACACGTGTCCGAGATGAAGTGGGTGAAAATAATTCTTATCGGTGGCAAGAAGTTAACAGCGATTCTTACTTTAAAGGAAAGCGTGTTATTCTTTTTTCTCTTCCTGGAGCATTTACCCCTACTTGCTCAACCTTTCAGCTGCCTGACTTTGAAAAACTCTATGATGAATTTAAACAAGCGGGTATTGATGAAATTTATTGCCTTTCCGTCAATGATGCTTTTGTCATGAACGCTTGGGGAAAAACACAAAATATCAAAAACGTGAAATTAATTCCTGATGGCTCTGGTGAATTCACACGCAAAATGGGTATGCTGGTTGCAAAAGACAATGTTGGTTTCGGCATGCGATCATGGCGCTATGCTGCCGTTATTAATGATGGTGTGGTTGAGCAATGGTTTGAAGAAGCGGGTTTTTCAGACAATTGCATGACAGATCCTTACGAAGTCTCTTCACCACAAAATGTTTTAAAAGCTTTGAAAAGCTAATTCCGCCCCCAAAGTCGTCCATTTAAACAAAATTTAACGACACAAATTTCCTTAGTAAAGAAAATTTGTGTCGTTTGTATTTTTTGAAACATCTATTTGTCAAAGCAGACACTATAATTTGGTTGAGCGTTTTCGGTAAGAAAATATCCCAGCAATAAATTTTTAATAGGTATTTCACGTTTTAACTGCTTTGAAAAAACTTTGTGTCAAACAATAATTTGATTTATAAAGATAATTTATAATTTTTCATGTCGAATGAGAGGCACTGAATATCATAAGATTGTTTTATTTTATCCCTTCTTATATTGAATCTCTTAAAACTATTTTCTTGCTCATTAGCACGTGAGATTGGCATATGAATAAACGGTTAAAAAGAGTATAAATGCGTCTCATAAACGCTCTAAAACACAAAAGCTATGAACATCATTACTGCAAGCTTCACAAAAGCATCAAGAAAAAAATATGGTATAAAAACGGCTCTGCATAAATAACCGTTCATGAAGAATATTAAATAAAAACAGATCCCGTAAACATTCCAATTCACATACAATAAACAGATTCATTGCTGTTTTAATAGTCATTTATTCTAAGCTTTTATTTTTCTCTAAGAGAAAAACAGTTAAAGAAGGCGTCTATTTGGATATTCTACCATAAAGTGTTTTTTCATTTCTTCCTCTTCTATCTCTTCCTCTTCATCGAGCTCAAAATCTTCATCACATTCAGGAAGACCAAAAATATCTGGATTAATGAAATAACAATCTTTTTTTGTCCCCTTCGCTACAATTTTATTCTCTTCTAATTCTTTGATACCTTCTTTAAAACTTTCAAAATTAAGATATTCTGGTTCTTGAATTGAAAGATCGCAAGTCAAAAATTCCTCAAGAATATCATGATCCAATGTTATCTGATCAAACCACAAATCCACATCATCTTCATCTGACATTTTCCCTACCTGCCACAACATCACCAAAAAAGCTTTCATACCACTAAATGATAGCCCCAAAATCATACGCCGACACGACGAGGCGCCTGAAAAAGTAATTTGCGGAAGATTTTCAAATCCGAAGTTTGAAGGAGGGAGTTTAAATGATTTTCCAATATCTTCAGGTCTTTCAAGAATAAAGGGATTTCGTTCATAGAGCACGGTAAAATCATATTGGGCCATTTTCATTTCTCCGTAAAAAATTGATTTGTTATAATAAATGAATAATTTCAAATGGTTTTCATTATAATCTCTTATAATGCCTCCCATATTTTTCCTTTAAAAATTGTCTGATTTAAGTTATTCGTTGCTTTTGAAACTAAAAAAATCTTCTAAAATAAAACTCTTGAGATTTCTTTCATCTCTCATGGATGTGAGATTGTAGACTGCCGACAATAAAACAGTAGAAAATATGATATCAGCAAATGAGAATTCAAAAATTAAATCCATATGAATGAATGATGATCAATATTGCTATAAACTATTGGGTTTCTGTTATTGATCATCAATTTTTCTAAACAGGGTTGCGTCAAGGACCTCAAATGCTTCAGCGTCCAGTATTTTGCTTTACGAAGGTGCTTACCTCGCGTCCTCAAAAGCATTTTCACCTTTAAAAATTGCTTTTATGCCGCAGGAACTTTAAAAAAAATAACGCGATTTTAAGAATATCTAAACAAGTAAAATACAAATTCTGAAAATTGAAGAAGAAATGTTCAAGCTTTTCCTAACAATTTCTTTCACAAAACTTTTATCATTATCGTTTTTGCGCTGCCAAAATATCTTGTACTGTTTGAACCAATTGCTCTTCATCAATCATCACTTGCGCAGGACGGCTTTCACGCCATGTTTGATTATCTTTGATCTCATGAGACAAACGCGCTCCTTCAATCAAATCTTTAATCTGTATTTTCCCGCTCTCACGTTCTTGTGAACCTTGGATAACCACACAAGGCGCTTGACGTCGATCTGCATATTTCATCTGCGCTTTAATTCCCGATGCCCCCAAATAGAGCTCAGCACGAATTCCCGCATTTCGCAATTGCATCACCATTTTTTGATAACCAGCAACCGCCTCTGGTTCTTTATCCATCCTCAGTACCACAACCGGCCCTGTTGTGTCCTTCATAGGCAACTTTCCAAGATTTTGCAAAGCTGCGATCAAGCGTGAGACCCCGATTGAAAAACCTGTTGCCGGAATATTTTCACCACGAAAGCGTGCCACCAATCCATCATAGCGCCCTCCGCCACCAACAGAACCAAAAACAACTTTTTGCCCATCATCATTGAGAACATCAAAAAGCAATGCCGCCTCAAAAACAGGTCCCGTATAATATTCCAATCCACGAACCACCGAAGGGTCAATTTTAATGCGATTGTGATAACCATTAGCGACAAAGATTGCTTGCATTTCCTCAAGCTCGCGAACCCCTTCAAGCCCCTGAGCACTCTGACCAACGACTTGTCTGAGAACATCAAGGATTTCTTCTGCCGTTTTTGCATTTACAGTCAGTAAGGAAAGAATACACTCAATCTCTTTATCCTTAAGCTCGGCCCCTTTTGTAAAATCACCACTTTCATCCAAACGCCCCTTGCCTAGAAGCAAACGCACGCCTTCAGGACCAAATTTATCCAGTTTATCCATTGCTCGAAGAACAATTAAGCGCCTTTCAATCTGCTCCCTTTCCCCTAAACCAATCAATTCTAAAACACTTTCCAGAATTTTTCGGTTATTCAAGCGAATGGCATAATCATGCTGGTGAAACCCTAACTTTTCCAAACTGTCTGCTGCCATCATACAAATTTCGGCATCCGCTGCTACCGTTGATGTTCCAACAATATCCGCATCAAACTGCATAAATTGCCGAAAGCGCCCTGGTCCAGGTTTTTCATTGCGAAACACAAAACCAAGACGATAACTGCGATAAGGCTTTGGCAAAACTTCAAAATTCTCTGCAAAATAACGAGCAAGAGGAGCAGTTAGATCATAGCGCAAAGACATCCATTGCTCATCATCATCTTGTAGCGAAAAAACGCCCGCATTTGGACGATCTTCATCAGGTAAAAACTTACCCAATACATCCGTATATTCAAAAATTGGTGTTTCCAGTGCCTCGAAGCCGTAAAGTTCATAAACTTCACGAATTTTTGTAATCATTGTTTCAGTTGCATACAACTGTGCACTTGTACGATCCACAAAACCACGGGGTAAACGGGCTTTGGTTTTTTCTTGTTTCAATGACATGTTATTCTCTAGCAACAATATGTGTTCACGAATAACCATTATCCCATAGAAACCAACGCTGCAATGACTTTATCAATCTAAAAACTTTTAATAACATGTTAGAGTCTTTTATTTTACAAAAACAATATCCTTATAAAGCGATATTCTAAAAGAGTTTATCCTGTAAGATGAATCATAGCCCTTAAACTAAAATGTTCCCAAAACGAATACACTCTCCAAGCCCTCTTATGCCTCATCTTTTAGCACTGTTCAGGTATTCCTTGCATTTTCTTCCTTATATCTTGTCTTCCTTGAAGCAATTTTTCATATATTTCCAAGATTTCTGCATTTTTTTTCAAACATTTGCTTTCCGTATTTGATCCTCCCAATCCCAACAGAAAATAAGAAATATATGAACACTTTTTGAAAAGATCAAAAATAACTCTTGACTTTAGATAAAGCAAATCACTTTTTGAAAGAAGTATCTGACTTAAAATTTGATAAGCCCCCTTCTTTTATAAGAGCTTTTTTTCTTTGATAACTTAGCAAAAAACTTTAAGATAGAAGCGTATTTTTAGATTGCTCGGCAAAATCATGAATAACATTTTTTAAATCAACACTATTTCGACCAACCTGTGTAATCGATCTTGAAATGGAAGGAATAAGATTCTGCCATAGCCTTTGAGGAAACTGCTGAGTTAATTGTGTTATTGTTCCCCCTTGAGCCCCAATACCAGGAACGAGAAATAAGTTATTTTCTAACTGTTCGATTGTATCTTTTGCTTCATTGCCCAATGTTGCTCCAATCACTGCCCCAATAGGACCAACATGATGATATTGACTTGAAGATTGGCTATTATATTCAAAAATACGCTGTGCCAAATGAACAGAAACTGTTTGATCACCAATGCGCGCATTTCGAATGTGCCTTCCCTCTGGATTCGAAGATTGAACAACCATAAAAACAGCCGTTTTTGTTTCTTCTGCAATCTTTATTAAAGGAATGAGAGCATCAAATCCTAAAAAAGGATTGACTGTTATAGCATCTGCTTTAAACGCACTGCTTGAACCAAGCCAAGCTTTACCGTAAGCCTCAGCGGTAGAGCCAATATCCCCTCTTTTCGTATCAACGAGAACCAACAAACCTTGTGCCTGTGCATTTTCAATAAGCTCTTTGAGAATTTGAAGCCCTTCCACCCCATATAACTCAAAAAATGCGGCTTGAGGTTTTATCATCCCCACTTTACCCACAACCGCTGCTAAGAGAATATCACAAAAATCTTTTAGACCTTTATAATCACAGCTTAAATTCCATGATTGCAAAACTTTATGACTCGGATCAAAACCAACACAAAGCGGTCCATATTTCTCACTATTTTTAAAAAAAGCTGAACAAAACATTTTATATCCTAACACGGTCTGTCTTTAAACCTTTTGATACAATCAAAAAGAAAAGCATTTGTCAAAAGAATACAATGCTGAAAACACAAAGAAAGAGCTCTCTATACAAAGTGTGCTTTTATTTGTGAAAGAATATAAACAAAAAAAACATCCATATTATTTTGTTCAATGAACTCATAAATCCCAATAGCGTGCCTTGTCGTTTTTACACCCCTTTTTTATGATCAACAAAAACTCTCTATGAACGTGCTTTAAACAAAAGTTTTAAAAGAAAATGCCCTACCATGATGATCACCGTCTTGTGTTCGATGTTTTCTGTCCTTTTTGGCGCATATCTATTCACTTTTGGAACATAATTGGCAAA
>NZ_JBHILW010000012.1:28076-49619 GCF_042193565.1 Bartonella sp. SD1336NMGDW | reverse complement strand
GATACTGCCCAACCCTCATAAGGCAAGTATCCAAACTGTAGAGGATGCACTCCAGCCCTCATAAAGAGTGCATCCTTCCCCTCAACGGGTTTTACTCAACTTTCATCGTATTTCATTCTTATGAACCCTCATTTTATGAATCCTTAGTCAAAGGCACAAAAAAGAAGTTTGCTAGCAACTATTGTATCACCCACCTTATGGGATTCCACTTGCCTACAGAGCTTTCAAACTTTTTTACGCCTTCATAAAATCGAATCTGAAAGAATTCATTAAGGCAATTAAGGGTAAATTTTGTCAAAATATAGACAAACTTTATTCTTTTTTATGACTGTTGTATTTTTACTATAGTTATTTAAATCGAATTTATGTATGATACATATCGATATTTATTTATCGAAATAAATATAGGAGAAAAAACTATGAATATCAGATATTTTTTCATAGCGGGGGCAATTACAAGTGGTTTAGCTCTCGCGATTCAAAAATCTGATCGTATAGTCAATAAAGAACCCTCTCCTATTGTTGCACCTTATACTATTGAGAAAACAAATTTACAGTTTGTTAAACAAGTAAGGGACACATCGGATACATTGAATATACTGAGAGTCAGTAATAGAAGCGCCTCAGAACAAGCATCAATAAACGATATATACGAAAAAGGAAGAAGTTTATTGAATGCAATAGCTGGTTTTTTAGGATCAATTATTATATATTTTATACAACTGGTTTCCGCTAGAGTATAAGATACAAAAATTTCTTAAAATAAGGTTATATACATTTTGTGTGTATTGTAAAATTTAAATAAAAAGGCCCTTTTAAAATGGGGCCTTTTTTAGTTTAATTTTTCCGATGTTTTAATTTAATTTTTATTGTGTTTTTATTTGTTCAATATCACCGCCTTCAAAAATGACATTTTTTACTTGTCCCACATCTCAAATAATGAGGGCTTTTCCCTTAAGCTCCCCCCCCATAGGCGCTTTAGTCAACGGACTTCCCCATAGCGCTTTAGTCAATGAGGGTCCACAATCCTTTTGTTCTTCTTGTTCTTCCCAAAAATTCTCCTATTTTCAAGAAAATGACCCTGCAACCCCACTTCAATAGGATTCATTTCAAAGCTTGAATGAACAAGGCTCCTAAAAATACGAAAACAACCCATATACCGCGCCCCCCTACAAGCAAAACCATTCTTTGAACTTCCTCGCAATTTCAAACGATAAAGTAAGTCCCAAGCGCTCACTCTAGGCTCTAAATCCCATGGGCTCTTATTCCCTTTAATCAATAATGATCCATAATCGGCTTTTCTTCCACTCAATGCCATCTTCAACACTGCTCCTTAGAGCAATATTTACGGACAACCCATAAAAGAGCACCAAAACACCTCAAAGGTAAAAAAGCTTAACACTACTCAAAAATGACATTTTCTACCCTTCCTCACATCTCAAATAATGAGGACTCTCCTTTTAAGCTCACCCCACAGCGCTTTAGTCGACAGAGCTTCCCTCCATAGGCGCTTTAGTCAATGGACTTCCCCCTCATAGCACTTGAATAAGCGATAATTTATGAGCATTTTCTAACAAAACAAAGGAACCGTCTTTAAGAAGATAGCAGAATTTATAATCAATTTTTCTCCCCTATTCTTGAGGATCAAGCCATTTTCAGTCTATTTTTTAAAATCTTGGCTATTATTCTTGATTTTTCGAGCACTTTATTTTGCTCTGGTATGAAAGGTGTGAAAGCGCCTCAATCATGGCGCTTTTCTTCTTTCAAATAAGGGTACTTTTCTTCAACAGGAGAATAAACTAATCAATTTTTATATCCATAAATGCGATTTCACCATCTTTGATATAAGTAATATCAGGAGCATGTTTTACCCCCTCTGCTTCAATCACGAGCTGTTCATCACTCACCCCTTCAAATCCTTGTTCCCTTAATTCTTGTTTTTTCTCCTCGACTAATTTTTTATGAAAAGCGCGTTTTTGATTACACGTATTAGGAGATCTCACTCTAAAAAGCTGATAGTCCATGGCTATAGACCACTTCTCAGCAACCCGTTCCAGCAGATCGTAACTGAACTTTCCTTCCCTTTTCACTTCTTGAGCGATCACCATCGCGCGTTCCAAATGAACTTTTTCAATGGTTTCATCAAAGCCAAGCTTTTCCCCTGCCGTAAAACTTTCATCATAAGAAGCTAAAGTCTCAACATCACCCAGTAAGGCAAGAGCAGCAAGATGCAGCAAAGCATAAGGTGCAAGCTCTATGTCATCATCCGTTGCCCAAGATAAAGAGTCTTTTTCCCAAGGGGGAATACCATATTGAGAGCGAAACATTTCATGCAAAGAATCATCTTCCATTGTCCATTTTAAAGTTTTATCGAGTGCTTTCTTTAAACGCTGGGCGCTCACTTTTTCTTCAAAAATTTCCAATCCATTGGGTACAAAATTCATAAATACTGTTGGCACAACCCCAGAATTATGAGGATTAATCGTCTGACAAGCCGCCGCAAAAATACCGCTCATAATTAAAAGTCCGCGATCAAAGGGCGAAAACTCTTCCACTCGTTGCTCGTTATAGAGAAACTGCACTTCACGATCTGGTAAAAAGAGGGTTGCCAAATAATCTCCCTTTCCCTCGATTTCCACCGACCATCCCAAGCTTTTTAAAAGCCCCGTTGCACTTTCTATCGTGAGAATTTCATCATCATCATAATCGGCAGAGAACTCTTTTTCCTTTAGTTGCAAACGCCTCTTCTGCACCACGGCTTCATCTTTCCAAAACTGCTGCGTTGCAAGATCATTTTCTTTAAGCACTCTTTCCAGCTCGCCTTTCACTTGGAAATTCATTTTCATCCGTTTAAAGACAGAGGTATAAAGAGCTAAAACAAGCATGATAATGATCATGCAAATAACAATCATCACCCAGAATCCGGGATCTAATAGAAATACGGCTATAGGATCACTGTTCATTTTTCCCCTCTCAGTCTTTAAAAAAGCCCGTGCGACAGAGAGCTTATGTGCTCTCGCACCGAGATTGCTTCTTCTAGTTTCTGAATATTTTTGTACAACTCACCCGTCACTTTGGTGCGAAGCCATAACATCACCGGAATAAAAATAATAACACAAACCGTTATGATGTCCGTTGTTTTAAAGAGAACGGCATGCACAACATATTGCCACCCTGTCAGCTGCCAATTCAATACACCTGGTATTTCTATAACCATTTTCCACATGATAATGAGAACAGCAATAGCAAAGATAATTTTATAATCCTTTGCTGAGAGCAACACTTGCTGGAGCGAAAAAGAATGCGCTCCTTTATGCGTTTCTTGCTCTGATGCCCAATTTTGCTCCTTCATGTATTCCCCTCTCACTCTTTGAAAAGACCCGTGCGACAGAGAGCTTATTTGCTATCACACAGAGATTGCCTCTTCTCGTTTCTAGATCTTTTTTCCAATTTACGCATTATGATGATGCAAAACCCAAATACCACCGGAATAAAGAAAAGTACACAGGCCATTATGGTTTGCGTCATAATAAAAATAATAATATTCGTGGTACCTTGCTACCCTCTTACCTTCCTCACACCTCAAACAGTGAAGATTTTCAAACCACGCCAATCTGTAACCGATAGCCACAATTCAGCTTTTTTCCCAAAAATTCTCCTATTTTCAAGAAAATGACCCTACATCCCCTACATCATCGGATTTACTTCCAAATCTCTATGAAGCAGACTGAAAAACACAAAATACCATAAATTTTTGTATCAATATCACCATACTAAAACGCTGTTGAGGCTTAGCAAGTGCTTCTTAATTGGCAAAGACTACTTAAAAAGACAAAAAAACATCTCAAAGACAAAAGAGCTTAACACTACTTAAAAATGACATTTTTTACCCTTCCTCACATTTCAAACGATAAAGTAAGTCCCAAGCGCTCACTCTAGGCTCTAAACCCCATGGGCTCTCATGTAATAACGCTTTTATCAATACTAATCCATAATCGGCTTTTCTTTCACTCAATGCCACCCTCAACACTGCTCCTTAGAGCAATATTTACGGACAACCCATGAAAGAGCACCAAAACATATCAGAGGCAAAATGGTATAGAGAGAAATCCCTATAAAGGCTGAATCTCTCATAATTTCTTCATTATTTTTCCCTCTCATGACTTCTCAAACGCTGTATCCTGTTCTTGCAAGACGTTTTTCAGTTCTTTTCTTAAGCAGCAATACGTTCTCACCTGCTTAAAGACACCATAATAAAGTTGTAAAATCATCATAGGAATACAAGCAACCCACAGTGTCACGAACAGAAGCACGAGACCGAATATTGTAACAAGAATATCACTCCATTTTTCTCTATCGCCTTTTTTATACCAATCCTTTTGATCGGTTATTTTACCCCGTTGCTGGTTTATTTCTTTCAATTTTTGAGTATTTTTTCTCAACAAAAGCCACAATGTTATGAAGAGTATGTACAGAACTGGAAACAAGACCCAAACACACACTGTAATAACTTGCCAAAACGCACACAGAGAGAGAAAAAGGGGTGTATCCTGCCACCCTGTCAAGTTCTCTTGGCTACCCAAGGATGGGAAAAATAAAATCCTGTTGCACAACTCAATAATGAGCGAGAGGAACCAAATGACAACACACTCTCGCACAGAAAAATAATCTTTCCCAGAAAAATAGCGTAGTTCATTATAAAATGCTAAATAAAATGCTGAATTTTTCCCCTTCATTGCTCTTCCTTTTTTTATGAAAAACGCATTTTTTATCTCATGCCCGCTCTTTTAAGAACCACGAAAAGTGCGATGCATGGCGCTTCCCTTATTTTCAACAAAAAACCCAAACTTTCTAAAAGCGCGGTTGCTCTTCCAAATGATGAAGAGCAGCCTCCTCATTACAAAAGAAAATAGACTCTCTTCTTTGCCTGATGATTTTCCAACCATCCCCTCTTCTCTATGTCACGAGCTTCTAAACATTGTCTCTTCCCCCTCACGATAGCTACAAAAGCGCCTTGTCACTCTCTTTATCTTACGTTTTAGTAGCCGTCTCATTCTACGATACTTTCTCACCTGCTTAAAGACACCATAATAAAGTTGTAAAATCCCCACGGGAATAGCAGCAAACCACACTGTCACGAACACAAGCACGAAACTGAATATTGTAACAAGAATATCGTCCATTTTCCACTTCACACTTTCTTTATATCGATCCTTTTGATCGGTTATTTTACCCCGTTGCTGATCTATTCCTTTCAATTTCCGAATATTTTTTACCAACAAACGCCGCAATATGAAGCAGAGTATAAACATAACTGGGAACAAGACCCAAACACACACTGTAATAACTTTCCAAAACGCATACAGAGAGAGAAAAAGAGGTGTATCCCACCACCCTGTCAAGTTCTCTTTGCTACCCAAAGATGAGAGAAAGAAAATCCTGTTCCATAGCTCAATAATGAGGGAGAGGAAACAAATGACAACATGCTCTTGCACAGAAAAATAATCTTTCTCGAAAAAATGGCGCAGTCCATTATAAAATGCTGAATTTTTCCCCTTCATTGCTCTTCCTTTTTTTATGTAAAACGCATTTTTTTATCTCATGCCCGCTCTTTTAAGAACCACGAAAAGTGCGATGCATGGCGCTTCCCTTATTTTCAACAAAACCCCCCAACTTTCTAAAAGCGCGGTTGCCCTTCCCAATGATTAAGAGCAGCCTCCTCCTCATTACAAAAGAAAATAGACTCTCTTCTTTGCCTGATGATTTTCCAACCATCCCCTCTTCTCTATGTCACGAGAGCTTCTAAACATTGCCTCTTCCCCCTCACGATAGCTACAAAAGCGCCTTGTCACTCTCTTTATCTTATGCATTTTAGTAGCCGTCTCATTCTACGATACTTTCTCACCTGCTTAAAGACACCATAATAAAGTTCTAAAATCATCATGGGAATACAAGCAACCCACAGTGTCACGCACATAAGCACGAAAACAAATATCATGACAAGAATATCGTCCATTTTCCAGTTCACACTTTCTTTATACCGATCCTTTTGATCGGTTATTTTACCCCGTTGCTGATCTATTCCTTTCAATTTCCGAATATTTTTTACCAACAAAAACCACAATATGATGCCGAGTATCAACATAACTGGGAACAAGACCAAAACACACACTATAATAACTTTCCAAAACGCATACAAAGAGAGAAAAAGAGGTGTATCCCACCACCCTGTCCGTTCTCCATTGCTACCCAAGGATAGGAGAAAGAAAATCCTGTTCCATAACTCAAGAGAGAAAATGTTGTACTCTTTGCTATCCAAGGATGAGAGAGAGAGAATCCTGTTCCACAGCTCAAGAAAGAAAATCCTGTTCCATAGCTCAATAATGAGGGAGAGGAAACAAATGACAACACGCTCTCGCATAGAAAAAACACTTTTTTCGAAAAAATGGCGTAGTTCATTATAAAATGCTGAATTTTTCCCCTTCATTGCTCTTCCTTTTTTTATGAAAAATACATTTTTTTATCTCATGCCCGCTCTTTTAAGAACCACTAAAAGTGCGATGCATAGCGCTTGCCTTATTTTCAACAAAAAACCCAAACTTTCTAAAAGCGCGGTTGCTCTTCCAAATGATGAAGAGCAGCCTCCTCCTCATTACAAAAGAAAATAGACTCTCTTCTTTGCCTGATGATTTTCCAACCATTCAGCCCCTCTTCTCTATGTCACGAGCTTCCAAACATTGCCTCTTCCCCCTCACGATAGCTACAACAGCGCCTTGTCACTCTCTTTATCTTACGCGTTTTAATGCCCGTCTCACTTTACGATACGTTCTCACCTGCTTGAAAACAAAATAGTAAAATTCTAAAATGAGCATGACAACACCCGCAGGAAAAAAGACGTCTAGCAGAAATATCAACCAAAAGTATACGATAAAAAAACAGCTTATTTTTTCTCTATCCTTTTTTACTGGATTATTTTGTTGATCGGTTGTGTGACCCCGTTGCTGGATAACCTCTTCTAACTGCTGAATCTTTTTTTTCAACAAATACGTTAAGATGAGATAAAGCACCAATAAAACAGGCATCAAGGAAACAACACACACCATGATGACTTCACGCAGCACAAAGAGCGCCAAAAGAGTGCTATCCTGCGATACACTCAACGACCACTTGGATTCTAATGGGATCAAAAGAGCTTTATGACCTATCCCAATAAGGATAGAAATAAGACAAATGATAATATGATCTTTATAAGAACGAGATGATTTTCCAAAAAGAACAGAGCACAGTTTGTTATAAAATGTGGAATTTTCCCCCTTCATTTGCTCTTCCCTTTTATACAACTGTTTGTCCTTGGCTTTTATAAGGACACAAACAATCTCTCAAGTAAAATTCCGTCCATTATCGTCAGACAGAATACCCCAGAGAACACTCGTATTGTATATTTATATTGCCAATACTTTTGCCAATTCACGTGCTTGTTTTAAAGAAACACCTCTCAACACTTCTAAACCAACGCGCGTACACCCCATTTCATGAACAGCACCCATGAAGGGGATAACAATAGCGCCCTCATGAATATATCCCCCTTACTATAAACTCTATCACCCCTATTGTTTCAATAAAAAGTATAACCCAGCACCATTCACATGCGCCGCCCACCGCATCTACGATACCCATACCCTCCCCTTGCGACAAGCCATACTCGTTCCTCTACGAGATTACCCATTTACCCTAGGCGCGCGCTCTCCTACAACAAAACCTGCCCCTTACAACAAGCCATACCCACCACCCCTTCTACGACAAGCCATACCGCGCGCCCTACAAACAGCCATACCCGCCCGCACCCTACAAACAGCCATACCGCGCGCCCTACAACAGCCATATCTAGCTTCGACAACAGCCCTTATCTCTTGAAAAGATAGAAGCATTTTTATTCTTTTATCAATTGTTTTCCGCCCCCCCTGTTTTCCGCCCCCCCATTTAAGACATGAAAAAAGTCACTTCCATTGATGCGCAAATGATCGCGCAATAAGAGCATTTGAAATGAGAAAATCTTACAACTCTCTTATTCCAATTAAAAAGGATCAATGATCATTATAAATCAAAATATGACGATATCTTCCATTTTTCATTGGGGATCTTGCAAGCCAATAGCTCAGAATATATTCATAAAAACGCTTCTAACACAGTGAGACAGCCACTATTTTTGAGATCACGCGTTTTAATATTAATGAAAGCACTAACATTCTCTTCAAGTTTGAGGTGTTGTTTTGTCAACAATCTTGTTAGCATGGATTGATTCTATAACTATGCGGTATCATCACAATTGCTCTCTATGGACAGCATAATGATCGCTTCATTTTACTCACAATTCTTTATAAGCCTTGCGTTATAGGCTTGTCTGGAAAAGATAAAGGAAAATCCTATTGAATATAGCAATTATTTTGGGGTCTGTGCGTCAACCTTCATTAACACGAACTTTAGCCAGTTATTTAGCAGATTGCCTCATGAAGCGGGGTGCATCACTTCATTGGGTTGATTTGCGTGAACAGCCCTTGCCGATAACAGATCCAGATTATCATCAGCAGGTAGAGGCTAATCCAAGTGCTGCGGTTCGTGAGTTTGTAAAAACCATTGCAGCGGCTGATGGCGTTATTCTAGCAAGCCCCGTTTATCAAGGGTCTTATTCGGGTGTTTTAAAAAATGCTCTTGATAATTTGAGCTATAATGCCTTTTTAAATAAACCTGTTGGGCTTATCTCTCATGGAAGTACCGCCAAAAAATGCGCACAACCGTGTGAACATTTATTGCCGTTGGTGCGCACGCTTTATGGTTATGCACTCCAATGTCAAATCGCCTCTTCCCCCGAAGATTTTTCCTCAGATGATGACGGTCGTACTTGGAAAGTTATCAGTGAAGAGATACAAACACGTTGTGAAAGGCTTGCTGATGAAATGTGTACATTTTTAAAGCACCGTGGTGTGATTTAAAGCAATAAGGGAGGGGACTTGAAAAAAAAGGATGCGCACTATCGTTATCTAGTGGTAGGGGGCACAGGGATGCTTGCGCCTTTGTGTCAGTCACTTGAGCCGCAAGAAGTGATTATTGCTGCACGCTTTCTTTCCCATAAAGTCCAGCTTGAGGCATTGCAAAAACAGCATATGTGTGTGCCATTGAATTATGATTGTGCGGCATCAAAGGCGCAATTTTTAGAAGCTGTGAAGCAATGGCATGATCTAAAATATTGCATATTATGGATTCATTCGTCCGCCCATGCATTTTCTTGCGCATTAATTGAGCAGTTAGCTCTTTTGCCTAAACCGCCATGTATTCTTCATATTTTTGGTTCCAACACGCATGATCAAATGGTCCTCGAATGCGCGCGCAAAAACAAGGTTGATTTCATTCCCATTCAATTAGGACAAAAAACAACCCCAAAAGGTTCACGATGGCTGACTCATCAGGAGATAAGCCAACAGGTACTGGATGCCATAAAAAACCATATGAATAAACAAAACTTATGATCAATACCTATGCTTTTCAAAGAAGCCATGCCCTTCAATCTCTATCCATACCCGAACACCCTCTTGAATAGCCCATACTCTTTACATCATAGGCTTTGCGAACGAACAATCCCCCTCCCTTACGCCTCTCAAACAGTATCCTTATATCAAAAGCCCCAAAACCAAACGTTTTTTACCCCTGGACTTATCCCCCTCTGACGGTTTATGATCTTCACACGGACTTATTCTCTTCTCACGCGACTTAGACAGCATAATCTTATGGGGCGTCATAGTATAAAGCTTAAAACAGCAAATTGTGTTTAGAATTTTTTTGTCTATTTTAAAGCTGACCTTTCTCCCCACACCTCAAAGAACGACAGTTTCTACGGAACAATGGTTTCTACGCAACGTAAGGTTCCCACGAAAATCTTCTCTTTCAGCAGTCCAAATTTTAGCAGGTTCGAATTGACTTCCCTCTCATAGTCGTCCCGTCATGACTTATACTCGACAAGCTTTTTTAAAGAAATTTCAATGCGCTCCTAAAAAAAACACTTCAACGTACTTCGCACCCTCTTTATCCCAAGCACCCCAAAACCCTCACGGCTCTTCACCAACCACACATCTGCGCCTTTACAGTTCCACGTTTTTACGATTTTGCAAATTCACAGAAAAAAGCAAACTGCCGATAAACAGCCCCATTGAAACCTATCACCAGCCTATCACAAATCTATCACTGACCTATCACCAGCCTATTACTTGACATCAGCCCTTTTCACCCAACGCCCTCCATTTCCCCATTCCAATTTTGACGCATTTTACAATCCAGCCCCTCCATTGGCACCCTCTTCTCCTCAACCGCCCCAAAACCCTCACGGCTTTTCACCAACCACACATCTGCGCCTTTACAGTTCCACGTTTTTACGATTTTATAAATTCACAGAAAAAAAGAAAACTTCCGATAAACAGCCCCATTGAAACCTATCACCAGCCTATCACAAATCTATCACTGACCTATCACCAGCCTATTACTTGACATCAGCCCTTTTCACCCAACGCCCTCCATTTCCCCATTCCAATTTTGACGCATTTTACAATCCAGCCCCTCCATTGGCACCCTCTTTATCCCAACCGCCCCAAAACCCTCACGGCTTTTCACCAACCACACATCTGCGCCTTTACAGTTCCACGTTTTTACGATTTTGTAAATTAACAGAAAAAAAGAAAACTTCCGATAAACAGCCCCAGCATACTACAAGCCTATCACCAGCCTATTACTTGCCACCAGCCCTTTTCACCAAACGCCCTCCATTCCCCCATTCCAATTTTGACGCATTTTACAATCCAGCCCCTCCATTGGCACCCTCTTTATCCCAACCGCCCCAAAACCCTCACGGCTTTTCACCAACCACACATCCCAGCCATTACAGTTACACGTTTTTACGATTTTGCAAATTCACAGAAAAAAAGAAAACTTCCGATAAACAGCCCCAGCATACTACAAGCCTATTACAAGCCTATTCATTGACATCAGCCTTTTCAAACAGAGATCAGCATAAAATGAAAAAAATAATCCATGCCCTCCTCCCAAGCCGTGAAGCAATGGCATGATCTAAAACTCACATCTCCCCCCATGACATGAGGGCTACACACGCTTTTTCAGCGCTGCATTTAATTGCCGCGTAACCTTGTAATACGATATCAAACGCTTTATAAAAGAAATATACAGTGCCACAATGGGTATTGTTAAGAACAAATCAAAAATACCCCCCAGCAGAATGATCAAAATCAGCGTGTAAGCTGCCGCCATTGCGTAATGCATTTTATTCCCTTCTCTTTATAAATTGATTGATTGGGTTTCTTCAGTCACTTCTTCCAATTGCTGAATCTTCTTTTTCAATCGATGAGTTAAAATTTCACGAAGGATCACAACAACAGGAATCGTTGCAAAAATACATACCGATAAAAAAAACCAGAAGAGCAAGAGAATGGCAATATATTCAAATCTGCTCTCATCTATCTCATCGATCCCTTTAAAGAAAATCACATAGACATAAACTTTGAAAAACATAATAATGAAAGAGAGGCATGCGTGGAGGATATAATCTTTGCGTGAAAAAGCGAGCCATTTTTTTAACGAATGAGAACTTATCTGTGTTTCTAGTGCTAAGTTTTGCGGCACTCTCTCTTTCCCTTTTCCGCTTTTTTCAAAGAAACAAAAATGCTGCGGCTGTTCTTTCATCAAACGTCTTTGTTTTTTCACTCTGTAATAGAGCCTCAAACGCTTGATTAAAGAATAATAAGGCGCCACAATAATCATATTCACAAAAATAGCAAAAACTGTAACTGCATTTAGAAGAAAACATCCAATTGGCAGAAACAAAATAAAAACCGCGGCCTCACTCCTCATGCGTATAACCTCATTGATTAATCTCCTGCTGCTTTATTTCTTCTTCCAATTTTTGCTTTATTTTTTCCAATTTACGCTCTTTAACGGAGCGCAGCCCCCACAAAATAGGAAGAGGTGTAAGAAGACAAAACCAAATCAACACCGGCAAGAGAAAAATAAAAGAACCAATTCCTTCCCATCTTATCCACTGCAACGGCTGTACCAGAGACTTTGCACCCGCAGGAACTTCTAAAGCCATCATGATAAGACATGTGCAAAACATAGTGAAAAAGGAACGCCCTATTATTTCACAACTCCCCACCCCTTTACGGCTTTCCACTGAAGGCACCGTCAATTTTTTGAATGAAAAGAAAGACTCTTCAAATGGCGCATTTTTCTCCTGCATTGATCCCCTCTGCTTTTACACTTCGCGCTTTTTACGCTCTATTTTTAGGTTTAAGCTCTTTTTAATTTATCTAAACGCTTTATTTTTTCTCAATAATTTTTTTCATCAATCCTAATTTCTACATCCATATATTCTAACTCCCCATCCTTTATGTAAAGAATATGAGGACGATAGTTTTTTCCATCAACTTCACAAATCGCGTCCTTTTCGTAAACGAAATATCCCTGTTGTCTTAATTCTTCTCTTTTTTCCTCGATCAATTTTTCATAAGAATCTCTTCTTCTATTGCACAAACTAGGATCTGAGGCTCTAAAATATTCATAGCTCTCCACCTCCATGGAAAAATCCTTTGCCGCCTGTTGAAGCAAATCGTAACTGGGTTGCTTTGTCTTTTCTACCGCTTGAGCGATTATCATCGCGCGTTCCAGATGCTCCTCTTCGATGCTTGTCTCAAAGCCCAGTTTCTCACCTTCCAGAAAGCTTTTGTGATAAGCGTGTAAGGTTTCAACATCACCCAACAATGCCAAAGCTGCAAGATAGCGCAGCGAATAAGAAGCCAACTGAGGGACCACAACTTTGTTTTCCCAAGGAAGGATGCGATATTGAGAGCGAAGCATATTACCAAGATCAACCTCTGTCATTGCCTTTTCTAAAGCTTTCTCGAGTGCACAGCGTAAATGCTGGGCACTTACCTTTTCTTCAAAAATTTCCAACCCCTTCACATCAAAACTCAATTCGAGAGCAATCAAGCCTCCAGAATTATAAGGGTCTATCGTTTGGCAAGCCGCCGCATGGATACCAGAAACCACCGCAATTGCACAATCAAATCGCGGATACCCCTTCTCAGCATTATAAAGAAACTGCACTTCACGATCTGGTAAATAATAGGTGGCCAAATGATCCCCTTTTCCTTCAATTTCCACCCTCCACCCCAAACTCTTTAAAAGCGCCGTTGCACTTTCCATCGTTAGGATTTCCTCATCAGAAAGAGAAAACTCTGTAAACTCTTTTTCCTCAGATAACGGCTTAATCATCGGCATTTCCCCACTAGACGGCTCAAAAGCAACAGGTTGTTCAAGCACGCGGCTTAATTCTTTTGTCACTTGGCAATACAGTCTCACCCGCTTGAAAGTAGAATAATACAATGCCCAAATGAACATCGTGACCACAGCAGAAAGCAGCGTGAAAAGCGTCAAGCCCACACCCCACGAGAGTACAACAATAATATCTATCATTTTAATATCTATCATTTTCCCCTCCCTTCACGCGCTGTTTTGTTGAGAAGCGGTTTTGCTCCGCTGCCAGATTTCTTGATCCAACTGCTTGATCTTTTTTTTCAACAAACGCGTAAAAATGATGCGGACCACAAAGGCAACAGGAATAAGCACAAAAAGAAGCGTTGATATAAAACCCAATATTAATGTTAAAATGAACAGAATATAATTCGACCACTCTGTCAAATCCCACTCAAAAAATATAACGAGTGCCACTTTAAAAGCGCTAATAATGAAAGCAATGCAAAAGATGACTTTATAATTTTTGCTTGTCAAAAACGCTTCTTCAAGCGAAAACGACCGTGGCTCTTCGTCCAATGATGCATTTTTTCCATTGCCCCTCATTTTTTATCCCTCATTTGTTTCAATTTTTAAGCCATTTTCATGAACCGAAGCTTTCGTCCTCACAATGAATGAGGGTTCATCAATATCAAGCGCTTGTATCCCTCATCTTTTATAAAGACAATATCAGAGTTGCATTTTTTTCCATTACCTTCAAACATCATGTTTTTATCACGCACAGTGTATCCTCTGTTGTCTTAAGGCTTCTCTTTTCTCGTCGATTAAATGTTCATACAAATATCTTCTTCTATTGCACAAATTTGGGTCTGAGGCTCTAAAATTCTAATCACTGCTCTTTTTATTTTCAGGAAGATAAGCTTCTTTGCAAAGAAGAAGCCAACTGATGCAAAAAAATCGTAACGAAGTTGCTTTGTCTTTATGACGATTTGAACCACCCAAAAAGCCGGCCCCAATGGACTTTTTTGATATTTTTTTCAAAGCCCAGCCTCTCACCTTCCATAAAGCTTTTGTGAGAAAGCTATCAAGTATTAATATCAGCAAGCAATGCCAAAACCCCAAGGGTGCGCAGCAAATAAGAAGTCAACTGAGGGGGGCTACAATTTTCTTTTTCCAAGGTGATGCCCCATATTGAAAGGCCCAAGCACGCTGCCAAGACCAACCTCGTTCCCAGATCAACCTCATTCCCAGATCAACCTCAGTCATTGCCCTTATCTAAAGCGTCCTCAAGCACACGGTGTAATCACTGGGCGCTTACCTTTTCCTCAAAAATTTTCAATTCCTTTGCCTTAAAACCCACCCCTTTGCTTCAAAGCTCAGTTGTCAATCTAGCAAAGCCCCAAAATGATAAGGATTAATATTTGGCAAGCTGCAGCATGTATACCAGCGCCTCCCACAATTCCATAATCAAATTGCACAAAACCTTTTTCATCCAGAAAGAGAAACTGCCCCTCGCGGTCTCGTAAATAAATAGGTGTCCCCCCCTTTTCTTTCAATTTCTCCCCTCCACCCCAAGCTCTTTAAAAGCACTATTGCACTTTCCATGGAGCAAAACGTCTTGATCAAAAACTTAAAGCTTTTGGCACGCCTTCTTTATGCGCCTTGCCTCTCCATTTTCTCAGAAAATGGATTTTTCTGCCCCAAACACCACCGCCGCATCTTGTGCTTTAATATAGATTTTTCGCTCTCAATATCGCTTGGTAAGACACATTTTTATACTTGATAAAAAGAAAATAAGTTACAAGATTTTCTCTCTTAAAGAAAACAGCAACAGCAAGTAAAACCCAAAAAAAGCCTCTTTTCACTTTGCCCCCGCACCCGCTCAAACAAGAACTCCGCTCAAGCAAAAGCCCCATTCAAGCAAGAGCCCCATTCAAGCAAAAGCCTCAATTCTTTTCAAAACACAGCACAAATATAAAAAAAGCACAAAACATGAAGTGTACCCCATGCTTCTTAATGAACATATCAAAGGCAAGGCTTATGGCATCCTTTCACTTTGTCACCGCACCCGCTCAAGCAAAAGCCCCACTCAAACAAAAGCCTTTCTTCACTTTGTCCCCTCGCTCACTTTTCCCTCGCTCACATCGTATAATATGACGAGAGCTTTTTTCTGCTCAACCTCTTCTTCCAATTGCCCTATCATTTTCTTCAACTGACGTGTCACGATAAAACGCATAATAAAAACAATCGGTAAGAATAAAAAAGCACTGGCAAGCATCCATGCTAGTGGCTCGAATACAACAAGAGAAACAAAGTCCCTTCCTCTCCATATCTGAACGACAACCGTTATAACTATTGGAGCTGTCACTATGACCGTAGAAATATAAAATATTTTTTTATAGTCTTGCCAAACAAGAGAAAGCTGTTTTTTATCAAACATTCTGCTGCTTTTTTATTTTGGGGAGATCTGTTTTAAGGCAATATCGCGTTCATTAAGCACACATTTCAGTTCCTTTTTCACGCGACAATAAAGCCGCGCACGCTTGATAAACACGTAATAAATGATAAAAATCGGCACCCATATTAAAACATTTAAAAGCGTAAAACACAGGAAAGAAATGGCTATTAATGTTATAAGACTACTCGTCATTTTGTCCCCCTTCCACATTCTGCATACGCATTGCCTGATCGCGTTGTTGTATCGCTTCTTCCAATTGTGGAAGTGTTTTGTTTAATTTTCTCGTTAACTTTATGCACATGATCCCAATGATCGGAGAAAAGAGAAAAATCCCTAACCATAGAAGGCTCAACAGCTGTATAATAAAGGCAACACTATCATTTTTCCACCATACAAAATTTGCGATAGAGCAAGCAGATTGCAAAACAGAAAAGAGAATAAGGATAAAAAAGATTATTTTACATTCTTTTGAAGAAAAAGGCAGAGATTCTTTGAAGTTAAGAAAGCGCATTTTCGCATCAAGGGTCTTAAATACGAGATTGTGTCTTTTCATTTCTCCCCGATCATTGCGCAATTGTTGTATGGCTTGCTTTTGTTGCGTCGTACTCTTTTTCAAGCCTTGAGCGAGTTTAAAAGATAACCTCATATGCTTGATTAACAAGTAAGGAAGCCTAACAACGACCATAACCATTAAAATGGCAATGATAACGAACCCTAAAAAAGCCAAATGCTGCATCATAATGCTCCCTTTTTTTCCCTATCGCATTGATGTGAAATCATCATTTTTATCCTCTGCTCAAGCAAATGTTTCTAATTCCTTTACTGTTTCTTGCACGCCATACTGAAGGAAACTATGGAGAATTAAAATGACAGGTAAAGAAACAACAATACATACCCAGAACCACAACAGCAGTTTCATGACAAAATCAATAATGTGAAGCACTATAATAGGCACGTAATTGTGCAAAAAAATTGCAGATTTTGGAAGAAACGCTAAAAAAACGACAACACCTGTGCAAAGTGCAACCATAACGAAAGCGATAGAAAAGATCATAAAATAATCTTTTTTTGAGAGAAGCAAAGATTCTTGAAAAGAAAAGGCACTGAACTGTGTTGCAAGAACTGTATTCTGTCCCCTACCCTCTGCCTGATTATGCCTCAAATTCTGCGCTGCACCCTTTTTTAATTTTCGCTGCGTCACCAATAACAAGATTGTCCGTTTTATCAACGAATAATAAAGTGCAACGATTGTCACCATGGTAGAAAGGAATACCATAAAAATTGCAGAACAAATAAAAATTGCCGTCCCTACGGCGATCAACATTCCAATGATTAAAGAAGCGGTCACTTTCCCCTCCTATAGTCTTCTGTCAGAGATTGGTTGTTTAGCTGTTGCTGCTCTGGCAAGGTTTCCCACAGCTTCATCATTTCCTTCACATCCCGTTTAAATATGGCGTTAAAGACAAAAAAGAGCGGAAAAAAACCAAAAAGAAAACAAAAAATCATTTGCGGTAAGAAACATAAAAAAGCCCAAACACTATTCCACCCCGCATCAAGCAAATGCTCGATGATAGGATTTTTAAAAGGATGTGCAAGGCTCTCCTGAATTATTTCCTGAAAACTTTTTTGTTTCGTTTGTCCCAGTGCTTGGAGCTGTTCTTTGGATATAACGTGAAAAAATTCCAAAGGCTCCATATAGACAGTCGCGGAAAAAAGCACCAACAAGAGGATAGCCAAACACAAAATGATGACGTAATCGCCTGTTGAAAGCATCATCCATTTTTTGAAAGTTGCCGATTGATCCAACACTGGCTGTGATACGAAAGCCTTATTTCCCTCATGGGCAGATTGGTGTTGTGATTTATCTTCGATCATACGGATACTCCCCCACTTTTAAAATTCCCACTCTTCAAATTTGATAGCACGCCACCAGCGCGGTAAATTCGCTTAGCACTCTTCTCAGAGTAAAGCAAGCACTATAATCTCCCCTATAAATATTTTATTCACGTACCCTATACGCGCTTATACATGACGCGCTTACAAGCCCAAACACCCCTTTTCCTCTCTTTATCGATCACACAAACCCTAAAAGACACCGTTTTACAAAAATCCAACAAATATTTAATCTAAAAAACATCTCATGTGGAAAACTGACATGCCCACCATAAACGACAGTGTTTTCACCGCTTAAATGAAGCCGAGTATATATAAAGCAAAGGATGATGATATTCCTTGCTCATCTCAAAGAATGAAGATTTTAAAACCCACCTCAGTTTGTCAACAATCCCATTGCTCTTAAGTGCACTCCGCCTGCTGAGCACTTATGGGTTCCACTTGCATAAAGCGCTCTACGAACAACTTCTCCCTTAACAAAAGTCCTTCCTTAACATTGGCACCCTAATTTTTAACACTTAATGCGTCAAAAGTTACAATGCCTCATAAACCTTCCTATATCCGCCTCAAATGACAGTATTTTATGGCATAACAAGATGAAAAACATTTTCACAAGCACTTTGTATCTTGATAATCAACACATCCAAAATGCTGTAAGATTCTCTCATTTCAAATCTATCCCCTGTTGAATCAATAAAATTTATTTGCTTGTACGTAAAAAGTGGGAGAGCCATGCGCAGTGAAATTGTACAATGAAAATGCCTCTTATAAACCGTCTCAAATGCCAAGAGCTTGTAATACATATTGGGGATTGGCAAAATATGCGATGATACCAGCTTACGCTTTTATGAATCCTAAAAATGATGATCCTTAATAAAGTTATATTATCATGAAAGCTTTACCATAGATGCCCTTCTTGAGCCACCGTCGTGAAATGGGCTCGAGCACATGTAAGAGATGTCTCTTAAAAACAAGCGCGTGAATATGCCGCAATAAGTATATTCCGTTTGAGGCATTGTGTATGACGTAAGAGATGTGCCCCTAGAATGTGAGAAACAAGAACGCGATAAACAAAAGCGTGAAGCAATAAGCACGCCCCACAGACCAAACCAAACAACCGATTATCTAAAATGCGCCCACAGCAGCTTTGCAATTTTTCAATTCTCATTTTAAAATTTCTTGATTCAAAAAGCCCCTATTTTAAAATTAAAAAAGAAATGTCTTACACCTCATAGCCCCCACCTTTATAAAAGCATTTCTTAATAAACGCCTCTTTTATCAAGCTACCTGCCGCTTATAAAGCTTCTTTGGATATTGCATCCCGTCATTTAACCATTTAAGTGACCACCTCCCTTTTTTATGAAATCCATTAAAACAGCAAAATGAAAAAATTTTATCCTCTATAAAAGATTACCGTAAATTGCTTGATCCTCCACAGTTTATTTTGTTATTTTGAACTGATGAACCATATTTTATTTGAAAATATAAGGATCTTATGCTATTATAAGCACATTGAAAAGTTTGTTTTTTAAGCTCTGTGTCGCTCAAAAAAAGATAAAATCCTCTATAAAAGATAAAGATATATTTTGCAGCTTAATCTACATCAGACATCTTGGTACAGCGCCCAATAAGAAAACCCCAATATACCTCCCAATAACAAAGCTCAACGGATGATAAAAACAATGACTTTTCAAAGGTAAAACTGAAAAGTTTCCACGAAGCGCTCATGAGAAAGAAAGCAAATAATCCTACTAGAAAAGACTTCCTATTAGAAAGATAACGACATACCCATAAAACATCATTCTTGTTTATTTATTCACATGTGACAAAAGTTTCTTTTCAACTGTTCCAGAAAGGTTGAGAAATCTTTAGAAAGCAAATAACCCGCTATCCATGAAAAAATAAGCATGATAGGAGCGAGAAATAAGACTGATAGGGATAAGATAAAAATGGTAAAAAACACCTTAAAGATGATTTTTTCGCCCCACACCGTTGCTGTTCTTTGTGCTGAAAGACGCCTTTAGTATCCGTTTCTCCTTTGATCTGCAACGGCTCATATTCCCACAGTATTTGCTCCCACAGTATTTGCTCAAAGTGCTTTTTACATCACTGTCCCCCATCAACAGACAGTTTATTTTTCATTTAAATGGTTAAGTTCATGAAAATACGTAAAAAACGCGGTAGACCGAGAATAACAGGCAAACTCAGAGAGCCCAATGGCCGTATTTCACGTGCCCAAAGCCCCAGCGAATCTGCGCTTCAATCTGCGATTGAAATGCGTGCAAAACACTTTGGTTTAAGCCTTGAAGAAGCGAAAAATCCACTTGTTGGAACCTATATTGGGCGTCTTTGTTTGCTTGGCTATAAAGGGGATTCATCAGGCATCAGTAAGGAGCAATATGACACGGCGCAAAGATACTTGCAAATCAGAAACGACTATTTATGTGCAAAAGGCTTACCAAACGGCTATTATGATGGTTTTACGCACAGCGCATCAGATGAGAAAGCAAAAAAGCAATGGGTTCAAAGAGCAACGAATTGCTATGAAGATATGCAAGAAGCGATTAAAGAAGCACAATATTTGCATCGTCAACACAACTTTCATGCGGCATTACAATATCTTGTTATAGAAGATCAACCGCTGCCTAATCTTGTTGGTTCGTTGCGTATTATTCTTGATGCCCTTTATAAACATTTTGACTGTTCTAGCAAAAAGAGCATTGGCTAAAAACACCCATCGTTTTCTCTCCCTCACAGGATAAAGATTCTAAAACCCTCCTTTGTAACATGCCTCTTTGTAACCAGCTCCGTTATAAAGAGACAATCCTTCTTGACAAGTTACACTTGAGATCCACTGGACTTGCCCTTTCATAGAATTTCATGGGATTGACGAGCTTAAAGCACACAACAAATAAGCTTTAAAATATCCACCAAGCCCTTAAAAAACGCTTCAACCTGTCAAAGAGACTTATCACCACACCTCAACGATATATCTACCCATGCCTCAAAGGACAATATTTCACGACATATTTCACGACATGGACAAGATAAATATTTCCCCCTCTTCATACAGCAACCTTCTCCCCATCACCCTCCCCTCCCTATTACACCCCCTCCCCATTACCCCTATTGTAACAAACAGCCCTCATCATCCAATTTTCCCCCAATATCGCGATATCCTTAGCTCTTGAGACAATTCATTATCGTCATTGTGCGTCTTTTCTTGTACAATTCTACACAGCTTTCCTGATCTTATGACGAACAAGAGACATGGCTTTGATTGCAGCATAATCTAGATTTCTCATTCAAGATCAATAACGACTAAAACATCATTATAAATCAATATTTTATCATTAAAACACCCCATTGATTTTTTTACAAAATTAAAAGCATCATCCCTTAAACGAAAGAAAAATCCCCCACCAACAATCCCTTCCATCATCAACAACTTATACCGGTAACCATCCACCCACCACGCCACCGCTAATACGACAGCCAGCATAGCCCCAATCGCCAACACAATCGCGACACCTAAGCTTTACCCCCGTAACATCTTCCAACCATCGCCTTCCTAATTCCATCAATAAAATACCACGGATTTCAAAACCACAATTCTCTCCTCTCCCTTCACCTTGCTCCCTCCTTTTTCAAAGAAGGAAAAGCATTTATGGTAATCAATACATCTTTATACAGAAACCTTTAGAGCCCCCTATAGCCATTCGAAGAGCCATCACACCTCTAACCACCCACGAGCCCCCATTTAAGTCATCCCCCACGGGAAATCCCCTGCGCAACACCTAAGCTTTGCCCCCGTAACATCTTCCAACCATCGCCTTCCTAATTCCATCAATAAAATACCACGGATTTCAAAACCACAATTCTTC
>NZ_JBHILW010000012.1:20859-27976 GCF_042193565.1 Bartonella sp. SD1336NMGDW | reverse complement strand
CCCCCGTAACATCTTCCAACCATCGCCTTCCTAATTCCATCAATAAAATACCACGGATTTCAAAACCACAATTCTTCCCTCTCCCTTCACCTTTCCCCCTCCTTTATCAAAGGAGAGAATGTTTTTTGCCGCAATAAAAAAGGGAAAATAATCGTTTTGCTGTTGACAGAATATGAAAAATCGTATTTAATGATAGGTGCGGTAAGGGATTTTTTGCGCCCAGATTTCATCAGAGAATTTTTGCATTATTATAGACTGTTATCAAACGGTGTGTTTCGCTATAATCTTTAAAAGTCTCTTGTTTAAAGGTATCTTTCGTCTTTCTCTGACTGTTTTTCTTCTGCATCATCCAATTTGCATCACCAACAGCCCTATAATTTTGAGATTTTCAAAACAAGCCGTATCCAATAAGGGCTCCCAATAGAACGCTTTAATAAAAGTACCCCAATAAAAATACGGATACAACACATCACAGAAATGATGAGCAATATACGAATAATAATATGAAAACGACCAGGATATGCTTTCATCGCCTCATTTTTCAAGATGCGAAGGCTTTTTTTCAAAACATTGTTTAGCCAGAATTGAAGAACATAATGTCATCCATTGATTATCAATATGGAAGCTAATATTATGAAGCCACAAGATTCTTCTCTCCCTTATTCCTCACAAACACAAGGAAGGGCAAATGCACCAGAAGGGGCGCGTGCAACTGCATCATTAGACAATCTTGCTGCACATTCAGAACAACAAAGCAGCGAAAAAGAAGGAAATGTCCCGTTCAATCATGAGGAATTAAAAAATATCATTGCTCGTTTAGAAGAAGACATCTCAACGGATCGTTGGTTTACAACTGATTATGCAAGCATAGATCTTAAACTGATGCCAGCCTTAGTGGAACAAGCAAATCGTAAATATCCTGAAATGCGCCTTCAATTGGTAGCGTCATCTCACGACTTTGCCCTTGCACTAAAAGAAGCCATCGAAAACGGCATTCAATCTTCTAGATTTATCATTCACACAAAGGATAGAGGAATTCATTTTTCAGTGATTGATCATCAAACCATCGATGACAAAACGTCCGTGATATTTTTTGAACCTACAACACTTAACAATATGAGATCAGCAGTGCTAGCATTAAGGACACAACTGGCCCTTAAAGCGCATGAATTGTCTAACTGTTCTTTTGCCATGGCAGAAATGGACATTCAGCGAAGCTCTTCTGAATGTGGAATGTTCAGCTTAAGCCTTGCCAAAAAGCTTTATTCGGAAGCTCAAAAATTAGAACGACTGCACAAAGACAATATTAAGGGTGTGTTATGTGAACCAGATACGCCTTTATCTGCTGAAAAGTTAGATACATATCTTCCAACCACTTTTTATAAACACGTGCAAGGAAGAAGACGTCTTGGGGAATATCTAAAAGCCAATCCGGATGCGGAACATGAAACAGTAAACAAAAAAGGCGAAACTCTGAGAGAGAGATTTGAAAGAAGCTTAAGTTCAGCAGAAGGAAAAACTGTTTCTGTTTCACAACATAGAAAAAGAGCGACGGAATACAAATCTCTGATGATGTAAGATGTAATGAGTGTTTTAGCCATATCCGTATTCCACATCCACAAAGAATGAAGCTCTGCGGCTTTACGGTAAGATATAAATGCTATTAGCAAATCTTCTTTTCCCTTTGAAAGAAGTAACAATGCAAAAAGTGAGCAATTACCTCTTCAAACAAAAGGCAAAACAATAATATTCTATTAAAAGTAGCCCATTTTAAAGCCCGTATTTTAAGACTTTGAACAAACATAAAACACGCAAGTTTTGAAAAGACCTGCCCGCACTTTCTTATAAAGCAGCTGAAAAATGATTTTTTCCTTAATCTTCAAGAGATAAAGGTTCTTTTTCAAAACATTATTTGGTCAAAATATAAAAAATAATATTGCCTCCCGATTATAACCACGGAGGTTCATATTATGAAGCCACAAGATTCAAAAGATACTGCCGCTCATGCCTCACAAATAGCAGAAAGTAACATCGAAAATGAATCCTTAGAAAGCCTTATTGCCCGTTTAGAACAACTCAACGCTCCTCAAAAAGAAGAGAGCACCTTGAGTCAGGAAAAGTTGAAAGCTATTATTACAGACTTAGAAGATGATCTCGTCACCGGCCGTTGGATTAACTCTTATTATGAAAACATAGATATTAGATTGATGCCGGCTCTCGTAGAAAAAGCAAACAGCAAATATCCAGCAATGAATCTCAAATTGGCTCTTACAGCAGAAGAGTTTTCACACGCACTAAAAGAAGTCGTTGAGAGCGACGCAAAATCTGCTCGATTTATAGTAAATTCGGGAAGCAAAATCCACTTTGCAGTCCTTGATTATAAAAAAGTTGATGACAAAATCTCTTTGATTATGCTTGAACCTACAACATTTCAGAATATCACTGCTTGCAAACTAGGGATAAAAATAAATCAAACCCTTCAATGTCTTCAACTGCCTCCTTATTCTTTTACCACGGCAGAAATGGATATTCAGAGAAGCTCTTCTGAATGTGGGATGTTCAGCTTAAGCCTCGCCAAAAAGCTTCATCTTGAATCTGATAAATTAGCAAGATTGCACAAAGATAATGTTAAGGGTGTATTATGTGAACAAAATTCATCTTTATCTGCTGAAAAGTTAGATTCCTATCTTCCCATTAGTTTATACAAACATGCGCAAGGAAGAAAACGTCTAGAACAATATTTAAAAGCCAATCCGGATGCTGAACATGAAACAGTAAACAAAAAAGGTGAAACTCTGAGAGAGAGATTTGAAAAAAACTTAAGAACAACAGAAGGAAAAACTGTTTCTGTTTCCTCCCACCCAAAAAAGGCTCACTGAATACAAATCTTTGATGATGTAATTGAGGTTTTTTCCATATCCATAAAGAACGAGGCTCTGCTGCTTGACGGTGGGGTATAAATTGCTGTTAGCAAATCTTTTTTTCCGTTTGTAAGCAATTAAAGAGTTAAACAGCAAGCAACGTGACCTCTTAAAGACAAAAAGCTGAATACATAAAATATTTTAGGATTTTGGATGTTAAGTAAAAGCACCCGCCTCCTCCTGTAGCTTTTTTCTAAGAGTTGTCCACTTTTATCTCAAGCGCCTCCACATCAGTACCACTTGCCAAAACAACCGCAAACAGCCACTCTCTGTCCCCCACAATCACACCATCCGTTCTCTCCATCTCACCCCCCTCACAACCACCGCCAAAACAACCGCAAGCACCAACACCAATGCTAACACAAATCATTGTGCAACCCTCCAACCCCTGCCGCGCCAACAATGCCTTCTAAGAATTCCATTCACCAACATATATGTCACCCCTCCAACCTCACTTCTCATGCCACCGCTAACACAACCGTAATGCCACCGTAATGCCATTGCGTACATCAACAGCACCAAGTCTCAAAACCAAAAACATCTCTCAACGGAAAACACCAGCCCAACCATTATCCCACTTGGACAACCATGACCTCATTCCCTTAAGATGCTACAACTAACCTTTTGATTTCGTTAAATTTTCACGTCTTGTCTGTTTTTGCAGAGTGAAAAATTTCACTTTTAATGTGTCGACCAGCCTCACTTTAAAGTGAGGCTTTATTTTATGGAGAAGCAAATGAGAAAAATATCATCAGCAGGGCTTGCACTCATTAAACAATGGGAAGGATTGCGTTTGAACGCCTATAAAGATGCCATCGGGGTGTGGACAATCGGCTATGGACATATCAGCGCTGCTGGAAAACCGTTCGTTCGCAAGGGCATGACAATCACTGAAAAGCAAGCAGAAGAAGTTCTTTCTCAAGATTTAAGACAATTTGAAAATACCGTTGAAACAAATGTGATGGTTTCCTTAACGGATGAACAATTCGCTGCGCTCGTATCGTTTTGCTATAATATAGGAGCTTCGGCTTTTTGTAATTCGACCCTGCTCAAAAAACTCAATAACGGCGAATATGAAGCCGTCCCTGCTGAATTACAAAAGTGGACCAAAGCAGGAGGAAAACGTCTTCACGGTCTAGTGCACCGTCGTGCAGCCGAAGCAGGACTATGGGCAAAAGGTGCTTATGTTTCTCCCAACTACCAAACCGTAGAAACGCAAGCACCAATGGGATTTTTCAAAGCAGAAGCGCTTACACCGATTATTGGTTCTTTTTCTGGACTTGGAGGCTTATTGGCAGGCAATGGTCCCATCCAATGGGCATTGGCAGCCATTATGGTTTTAGCCGCCTGTGCAGGCATCTTCTTTGTGGCAAAACGGTTTCGGGAGCAGCGCTTATGATGTGGTGGATGAAAAAAAATCTGATGATAACAGGAGCGGCTCTGACCGCTTTTTTTATCGCTTTAGCAAAAGCTTTCACTCTTGGAAAAAAGATTGAACAACAAAAGCAAATAGAAAAAACGCTAAAGTCATCAATAACACGGCTAGAGGTGGAGAATGAAATTAATCAAAAAAATGATGCTGATGTACGCGCTGCTCTTACTTACTGGTTGCGCGATAAAAACAATAAATGAGCCTTTTTCTTGCGTTGGTTGGATGCCCATTTATTTAGACAAAAAAGATCTCAATACCATCAGTTCAAATCTCGCAAGAGATATTTTAAAGCATAACAAACAAGGGGAAGGCTTGTGTGGGTGGAAACATGGCTAGAAAAAAAACAGAAAAACAAACAGAGCTTACAGAAAAGGAAAAAGAAATCCTACAAGAAATCATCACAACTTATAAAAGTGTAAAAATGATGTCACGTTATACGAAGTGGATTATATTTATCATTTTCCTATTAGCGCTTGATTTCTCACGTATCATAGATGCGTTAGCAAGTATTTTTACACAAAAATCGAATATTCAGCTCTAAAATAAATAAAAAACATGAGACGTGTTAAATCTTTTTTTAAATAAAAAGCCATTCGTTATTTTTTGAAAACACGGAGATTTTATTGATGATTTTTCACGTCTCATGGGAAATTTTTACACACTCTTCAAAAACGCTTTCATGAAATGAATTTAGGAGCATGAAGAGAGATTTTTAACAAACGCGTGAGTCAACAACTTTACTAACATAAGAAAAGGATCATACCAACGCACATTTTCTAAAATAACCTATTGATACTAAAAAATATTTTATACTCTTCACAAATCCCATCGGGAAGATACCATCGCGAAAAAATTTAAAAATATTTAGAGATATTTTTTTAATAATTGCATAAGTAAACAACGCAAAAAGTATTAACTTGCCTAAAATCCCCTTATCTTTACACTTTAAAAAAAAGAGCAATCAGACACCTCCCTACGCATAAATCCCCAATATTTATACCGCCTCTGTTTATAAAAACTCTGTTTATAAAAAAACTGACTATTTGAAAATATTCATGAGAGGCATTTTTATTTTCTTTCAGTATTTCACCCTAGCTCTCTCCACTTGTGAGGTATAAGAAAACGATTGCGATTGTTTCAACATAAGAAAGAATTGAAATGAAAAAATCCACCGCAATAAAAATCTCTTATTCAACATACAAAACAATGAATAATTCTGATCAATAAAAGCGTTGTTCCATTAAAACCCATTAAAAAATATGAAGCAATACATGATTATCATTATTTGCAAGAATGCAATGCTCTTGAAAACCGTAAAACCACATCACATTGATTTATAATTATCATTAAGCACTCTTCAACTTGAATTAAAGCCCTGCATATCGCAGGATTTTCTCATTTCCCAACCTGTTTCCTTTTAAAATAATCCAAACTATGTCGCTTGCACATTACAGTGTATGGGTCAAAACTATACAAGCAAGGCACGCCTCACCGTCTCACGGACCAACGGCTTGTCATAACATTGAGAGCTGGAAAAGTATATGATAACGCAAGCGTATTCTTTTATTAAGCGTAAAGATGATCGTGCCCTATAGTTTTATGCACTTCATGAGAACTTTGCCCTTATACCATTCACAAATCCATTGCGAAATCGGTGTGACAAGCAAGATGTCTCTTAAAAACATGTCAATATGCAAAAATATATATTTGGAGACAAATATATTTGCGGCTTTTCTATTTTACGTGAGGGATTTCACAAAAAAAAGATATGCAAGCAACAAAAGTTTGAGGCATCATCTTCATTATTTAATAAGATATTACTATAAATACCTTTAAAAGTCATAAAGCAAAAAGATGATGACAAGATGCGTGCTTATATACCTTTACATTCTTTCTCAATGAGGCTGTCTTTCTATTGCAGAGATTAACCAAACAGAGATATGCTTGTCCCAGTATACAAAAGCCCTTTAACAGAGAAAACCCTTATTTTTTCATACAAAAGCTTGAAATACCAACATCTTATTCATAAAAAAAACAAACAAGACCCAACATGCTCTGTCCAACTTTCTCTCTTCAACTTTCAATGGATACAAACTCTTGCGTTAGTTCATAAAAACCATTCGCCCTTCTAAAGCGCAAACACAGGATTTTTTTAATGGTGCATGCATAAACTTAAAATGAAAAAATAGAACTGTATTAGGAATAAATGACTATAAATCAAATAGTTATATTTTTATCACTAAAATATTTTCAAAAGAAACCACGATCCCCGCACAATAAAAACATCTCATAAATGCAAGAGAAAAAGTCATGAATAAAGAGAGAGATCTATTCACAATAGCGATACATCAACCAATGAAAAATAACAAAATGCTATAAGATCACTATCATAAAAGGAAGAACTGTACGAAACGTGAAAAAGCATTAAAAAAAACGGGCACAGAAGGCCCGTTTCTTTATTACTTCTATGGAATAAGAGCTTAGAAATCCATTCCGCCCATTCCACCCATTCCGCCACCTAAGCATTGGAGGCATTGGTGTATCTTTCTTTGGAACTTCAGCAACCATTGCTTCTGTTGTAATCAGAAGGCTAGCAATTGAAGCCGCATTCTGGAGAGCAGAACGCAAAACTTTCACTGGATCAACAATTCTTGAAAGCAATCAAATCACCAAATTCACCGGTTGCAAAACGTGAAAAAGCATTAAAAAAAACGGGCACAGAAGGCCCGTTTCTTTATTACTTCTATGGAATAAGAGCTTAGAA
>NZ_JBHILW010000012.1:14018-20759 GCF_042193565.1 Bartonella sp. SD1336NMGDW | reverse complement strand
TGGAACTTCAGCAACCATTGCTTCTGTTGTAATCAGAAGGCTAGCAATTGAAGCCGCATTCTGGAGAGCAGAACGCACAACTTTCACTGGATCAACAATTCCCAAAGCAATCAAATCACCAAATTCACCCGTGGCGGTATTGTAACCATAAGTGTCAGCATTATTTTCCAACACTTTGCCCACAATAATCGCGGCTTCTTCACCGGCATTGGTTGCGATTTGACGTGCTGGCGCTTGGAGAGCACGACGAACGATATGAATACCAGCTTCTTGGTCAGGATTACTTCCCTTAACGGTCAACGCATTTGCTGCACGCAACAATGCGGTACCACCACCAGCAACAATACCTTCTTCAACAGCAGCACGTGTTGCATTCAAAGCATCATCAACACGGTCTTTCTTTTCTTTCACTTCAACTTCTGTTGCACCACCCACACGGATAACAGCAACACCACCAGCGAGTTTAGCAAGTCTTTCTTGCAATTTTTCACGGTCATAGTCAGAAGTTGTTTCTTCGATCTGAGCCTTGATTTGATTAACGCGAGCAGTAATTTCAGACTTTTGTCCAGCACCATCAATAATGGTGGTGTTTTCTTTAGAAATATTGACTTTCTTTGCACGTCCAAGCATATCCAAAGTGACATTTTCAAGTTTAATGCCCACATCTTCAGAAATAACCTGTCCGGATGTTAAGATTGCGATATCCTCTAACATTGCTTTACGGCGATCACCAAATCCTGGAGCTTTTACAGCAGCAATTTTCAAACCACCACGCAACTTGTTAACCACGAGCGTTGCCAAAGCTTCACCTTCCACATCTTCAGCGATAATGAGAAGTGGTTTTCCAGATTGCACAACAGCTTCAAGCACAGGAAGAAGAGATTGCAAATTAGACAATTTCTTTTCGTGAATGAGAATGTAAGGATCATCGAGATCAGCGACCATTTTCTCAGCATTTGTGACAAAATAAGGGGAAAGATACCCACGGTCAAATTGCATACCTTCAACGACTTCTAATTCCGTTTCAGCGGTTTTAGCTTCTTCCACGGTAATGACGCCTTCATTGCCCACTTTTTCCATAGCATCAGCGATCATTTTACCGATTTCAGCAGCGCCATTAGCAGAAATGGTTCCTACTTGTGCAATTTCTGCTGAAGTTTGGATTTTTTTTGCTTTTTTGAAGAGGTTTGCCACCACTTCATCCACAGCAGCATCAATCCCGCGTTTAAGATCCATTGGGTTCATGCCCGCAGCAACAGCTTTAACGCCTTCTTGCACAATAGCTTGTCCTAAAACAGTTGCTGTTGTTGTTCCATCACCAGCGATATCATTGGTTTTAGAAGCAACTTCGCGCAACATTTGTGCACCCATATTTTCGAACTTATCTTCAAGTTCAATTTCCTTTGCAACGGATACACCATCTTTTGTGATGCGAGGCGCACCGAATGATTTATCAATCACCACATTACGACCTTTAGGGCCGAGTGTCACCTTAACAGCATTAGCAAGGATGTCGACACCGCGCAACAAACGCTCACGCGCTTCACGGCCAAATTTGACTTCTTTAGCAGCCATTTAATTTCTCCTTGGAGTTTTCTCAAAATAGTACACAATGAAAAACTAAGTGCTTCAATTAGCCCATAATTCCCATAATGTCAGATTCTTTCATGATGAGGAGATCTTCCCCATTAATCTTGACTTCAGTTCCAGACCATTTTCCAAAGAGGATACGGTCTCCTGTTTTAACTTCTAAAGGCACGCGCTTTCCGTTATCATCGAGAGCGCCATTGCCAACAGCAATCACTTCGCCTTCTTGGGGTTTTTCTTTTGCTGTATCAGGGATGATAATCCCACCAGCCGTTTTATTTTCAGATTCAACCCGACGGACAACGACACGGTCGTGAAGTGGGCGGAATTGTATATTAGCCATGTTTTAAATCCTTAAAACTGAACATAATTGCATTAATCTTAAAAGTTCTTGCTAGCACTCATAGCTTGAGAGTGCTAGTATGAGTTAGATATAAAATCGGCATCTCTTAATGTCAAGAATAGCCATAAAAATAATTTCTCTAAATGAAGCTTCAAAGTCTTGCCTCTTATTGCACTTTCGCGTTATCTATCTTTTTGAGAACCCGTGAACAAAAAAGGATCTTATCATGGTTGAAACACGTCAGGAAACGGATAGCTTTGGAACGATTGCGGTACGTCAAGATCGTTATTGGGGCGCACAAACTGAACGTTCTCTGCATAATTTTAATATTGGTAGTGAAAAGCAGCCTCTTGCCATCATCTATGCCTTAGCCCTTATCAAAAAGGCTGCAGCTGTTGTAAATATGGACAAAGGAAAACTACCAGAAAATATTGGAAAAGCAATTATTGCCGCCGCCGATGAAGTGCTTGCCGGCGATTTTGATACGCATTTTCCACTCTCCGTTTGGCAAACAGGTTCTGGCACACAAAGCAATATGAATGTCAATGAAGTCATTGCTAATCGTGCCAGTAAGATTTTGGGAGGAAAACTTGGAAGCAAAAAACCAGTTCATCCCAATGACCATGTCAATATGAGTCAATCATCGAACGATTCCTTTCCCACAGCGCTTCACATTGCCACCACGTTGCAAACACGCCAACACTTACTACCAATTCTTGAAGCTCTTATTGCTACATTAAAACAAAAAGAGCAAGAATTTGCAGACATCATTAAAATCGGCCGCACCCATACCCAAGATGCAACGCCTTTAACCCTAGGGCAAGAATTTTCAGGCTATCGTGCCGCATTAGAAGCCAATCTTCAGCGCATTGAAAATGCTCTAACCGATGTCCACATGCTTGCTCAAGGTGGCACGGCTGTTGGCACAGGGCTGAATGCACCAAAAGGTTTTGACATTGCTTTTGCAAAAACAGTGAGCGCTTTCACAGGAATAACGTTCCAAACTGCCAGCAATAAATTTGAAGCACTCGCCCATCATGGCGCCCTTGCGCATTTCCACGGAAGCTTGAATGCTCTCGCTGCTGATCTGTTTAAAATTGCAAATGACATTCGGTTTTTAGGCTCTGGTCCACGTTCCGGTTTAGGGGAACTCAGTCTTCCTGAAAATGAACCCGGATCTTCTATTATGCCCGGCAAAGTTAACCCCACGCAATGTGAAGCCTTAACCATGGTCGCATGTCAAGTTTTTGGTAATCACACCAGCGTAACCTTTGCCGCAAGTCAAGGACATTTTGAACTCAACGTTTATAAACCTGTTATTGGCTATAACGTTTTACAATCAATTACCCTTCTTGGTGATTGCATGCGCTCTTTCGATATGCATTGCATTCAAGGATTACGAGCCAATCGCGTTCATATTCACTCGCTCATGGAGCGCTCACTCATGTTAGTCACAGCTCTTGCACCAGAAATTGGCTATGAAAAAGCTGCTGAAATTGCCAAAGCAGCGCATAAACACGATACAACTTTGCGCACCGAAGCATTAAAAGCTGGCGTTTCTATAGAGGATTATGACCGATTAGTTGATCCCAAAAAGATGATTGCTCCCCAATAAACAACCCACTAAAAAAGATGTAAACGTCTTAAAACAAATCTTTCTGTCAAAAGATCGGGGTGTAAGCACACACCCCGATGATGACCGATAACGATTACCCACAGCGTTCATTTTAGGCTCTGGTCCACATTTCTACTCTTGTCTCAATCAGATAATGTGTTTATTTATAACGACAATCTAGCGTTATCCATATTGAATGAGAATCCTCAATACCATAGGATTTTCCCGTTTTAAATCTGTCCTATGTTGAATCAATCAAAATCACTCACTTGCACATCACAAGCGAGATAAATGTGTGGCGAAGTGAATGTGTGGATAGAAATTGTATAAGATAAGAAAGAACTAAACACGCCTCTAATGAACCGCCTCAACTGCCAAGGGCTGTCACAACATTGTGGAGAAGTCTGTCACAACAGCCACGGGCTGGCAAATATAATGATGATGCCGGCTTGCTTCTTTATGAAGCGTAAAGATAGGGTGCTCAATGGCTTTATCGTTATACCATTCACGAGCCACCATCGTGAAATGGGTCTGGGAGCATTTTTATAAAGCGTGAAGATAGAAGTGCTCAATAGAGGAACAGCTGTTGGAAAAAAACTCAATGCACCGAAAGGTTTTGGACTTTGCTGAAACAATCAGCTCTCTGACGGGGATATCCTTGACAACTCGCAAGAAATTTGAGGCATTTACCCATCATAGCGCCCTCACCCATTTCCGTAAAAACCTAAGTGTACGCACTAATCTCTTTAAAGTTAATCTCTTAAAAATCACCAACGACATTCAGTTTTTAGGCTCTCATCCACGTTCCGGCTTTAAGCGAACGAAAAGGAGAATTTATCGTTTTACATGGCGCATGAGAAACCTCATGAAACTTTAAATTCTCGCACTTTTCTCCTTCTTATTCTTCGTATTCCATTCAAGCAATAAAAACTATTCGCAATCAAAACTATTCGCTTGGATTGTCATAAGCAAAAGTGGCATATAGATAAAAAAAGAAATAAAGAAATAAAGTCGCTCATCCTCTCAAGTGCTCAAAAGGCTATCGCAATACAAAGCTACGCAATATCAGAAACGAGAAAAGAATATGATAGTGCCAATACGCATTTTGCCACTAATTGAATATTAAGTACAATGATATCAATCATAGTGGATAATATATTTAACACTGAGTAGCAAAGAGTGTTTTTAATATATATAAAATAATGTTTTTTTAAACAAATAAAAAGCTCGTTTACTATACTATAATTTTTTCTAAAACAAAGAGAACTCTGAAGAGGGTGTATATAAAAAATACTGAAAAATCAATACAAAAGCGGGATAATAGCATGAAAGAAAGTTTTAAGAACGCTTAAATATGGGTAATTATAGATTTTTTGAGTATTTTAATTTTCATAATGATATTAAATATAGATTTCTTTAACCAATTTGTATATAATACACTTTGTATTCGAAATAAACTGGGGACGTTTTTTATGAAAACAAAATGTTTAATTGCACTATCTATTTTCACTTTCATTACCACTTCAACAGCGCAAGCAGCAGATACGGTAATCTTTGAGCAATCAAAACCGAAGGTTTCATTGCAAAATGATTCATCGTCACGTATCTCACCGGTTACTGTTTCTGCACCTTTTTCTTGGTCTGGTTTTTATTTTGGAGGACAAATTGGATATTTTTCCAGTAAAAATATTCTAGATTACGCACAAGAAGCCAGGGATGGAAAATGGGCTTGGGTTGATAGAACTCTATCACCGAAACCATCAGGATTGAGAGCAGGTTTGTATGCAGGTTCTAATATTGATCTGGGAGATGACCTTGTTTTCGGTTTTGATACGGACATAGTCTGGTCTGGGAAGAAAAGCACCCAAACAGACAATGGAAAGAAAATTCTAAATGAATTAGACTCCATTAACATTGCCTTTAAAGAAGCTGGGATTCCTATCATAAAACCTGCAGCTCAGGATGAAACAATCCCCAACTATGGTGACATTGTTGTCAGCAGTGTAACATTAAAAGAAACATGGTCTGGTGCTGCGCGTGCGCGTATTGGTTTTGCTTCCCATCGTCTTATGCCTTATATTGCAGGGGGTGTAGCCTATACACAGATGCAATATATCATGTCACTTTTATCAAAATCGCAAGAAGATTCGACAATTTTTGCTTCTGGCGATGTGTTAGATAAGACAAAAACAATGCTTGGTTACACTATTGGTGGTGGTTTTGACCTTGCAATGACAGATAATATCATCATGCGTACAGAATATCGTTATTCAGATTTTTTTAAAAAGAAATTTGCAAACGATGACCTTAAAATCTCTTCTCAAACGCATGATTTTCGCTTTGGTATCGCTTATAAATTCTAAGTTTTGTAGAAAAATTGAACTATTAAAAACCCCTGTTAAAAACGGGGTTTTTTTATGCCTCTTTCCCCCCTAAAAAGACCTAGATTCTAAAAACTAGGACTAAACTGTAAACAAATAGTCATGAAACAATAAAGCCTCTCCTCTTTTAAAGCAAGCTCCTATCCTCTCACCCTTCCATGTAATGCATTTGGAATATAAAAGCTTTACCATCATACCACTGGGCGCCATCGTAAAATACGCCATCATAAAATAAATGAGAGCAGTTATTAAGAGATATTGCTTTAAAATAACTATGGATATTGTGCATCAATTGCAGTTTTATAGGGTGATGTTAACTTGGCCTCCCCACTCTCGAAGGATCAAGATTCTAAAAACCCATTTTTAAAATCATATCCGTTTATAAAAGCACAACAACTCTTGGGGACCCTTGAGGAGGGAGCTTCTCTTGGCACCTCCCCGTGGAATGCCCTTAAACCTAAAGCAAAAAAACAAACTTAAGAATATCCAACACACACTGAAAAAAATACTGCAACCTTTCAAGGAAGTATGCCCTATATGACCACACTTCAAATGACAGTGTTTTACAGCTATTGCATACCAAAGTAGAGAAAGGATATTGCGGTTCTCTGTTTATGTAATTTCTGTAACGGGGAGACAGCTTCATTTGGGGAGAATATGAAATTGTCAAGGCAAAAACCAATTTCCAACCTTACTATTTCCTTTTACTTCGGTTTTACGACTTTCAAAAACCTCTAAAACACAATCTTTTAAGCCTCTAAAACTCCTGTCTTTTAAAGAGTGGAGATTACGCATTGCCTCATGTTTTTGTTTCT
>NZ_JBHILW010000012.1:0-13918 GCF_042193565.1 Bartonella sp. SD1336NMGDW | reverse complement strand
AACACAATCTTTTAAGCCTCTAAAACTCCTGTCTTTTAAAGAGTGGAGATTACGCATTGCCTCATGTTTTTGTTTCTTACATATCTTTTTGGATCACGCCCCTCATGTCATACGACAACGCTCCAAACCAAACACATTCAAATCTCAAACACGCTCAAATCCCAAATACATTCAAATCCCAAATACATTCAAATCAAAAACACTTTGGTTGCCAATTCACATGCGTGTTTTAAAGAAACATCTCTCAAAACCCTCAAGCCCATTTTGCGACAGCACCTACAAGAATATAAAATCTATAAAGCCTCTAAAAACACTATTTTTTAAGCCTCTAAAACTCTGTCTTTTAAAGAGTGGAGATTACGCATTGCCTCATGTTTTTGTTTCTCACATATCTTTTTGGATCACGCCCCTCATGTCATACGACAACGCTCCAAACCAAACACATTCAAATCTCAAACACGCTCAAATCCCAAATACATTCAAATCCCAAATACATTCAAATCAAAAACACTTTGGTTGCCAATTCACATGCGTGTTTTAAAGAAACATCTCTCAAAACCCTCAAGCCCATTTTGCGGACAGCACCCACAAGAATATAAAATCTATAGAGCACCATCTTTACACTTCATAAAAGTGCAAGATAAAAGTACAAGCTGGCACCATCCATCATACACTCCTACCCCCCAATGATGCCCTTGAAACGGTTTATTAAGAGGCATTTTTATTCATTTTTTGTAAAATTTCATTCCACAATAGCGCATCCAGCTTGCAATGTACAAGAGACATGATTTTGGTCAATTTAAAATAAACAGACTTAAAATGAGAGAATCCTATGGTATTCGAGGTTTTTCATTCAACATGCAAAACATTGAACACTGTTTATCAATTCCACATGTTTTATAAATCAACACGATGCGCCATAACAGGATAAAGGAAAATATTTATGAAGTGGTGCGGGTGGTCGGACTCGAACCGACACTCCTCTCGGAACCAGATTTTGAGTCTGGCGCGTCTACCAGTTCCACCACACCCGCACATTGCTATAAAAGACAGGACTATAAGAGACAGACTTGTCGATTATTCTTTTGCACTATATGAAGAAGCACAGATTCGTCAACAGAAGACTTCTCATTTTTTAAGAATTCATATCATTTTCTTATCTGTTTTATGAAATATTTTCTTTATTGGATTTCTCTACCGGATTTATAACAATCTCATTTGTAAAGTCTTTACCTCTTAAATTTATAGAAAGCCTCATGATATTAAACAAATTAAAGCTTTGGACGATTTCTTTAGCAAATCGGCGTACAGCACCACACTGGCTTGGTTTCATTGCCTTTATTGAAAGTTCTGTTTTTCCAATTCCGATAGATGTTTTATATATTCCGATGCTGCTTATCCATCAAAAGCGGGTTTATTACTATGCTTTGATTGCGACTATCTGTTCTGTATTAGGAGGCATTGCCGGTTGGTTTATCGGACATTTTGCCTATGATACTCTTGCCAAACCCATTTTAGAAATTTACGGTAAGGTTGAAAGTTTTGAATCTCTGAAAAATAGTGCAACCCTGCAATTTCTAGTCATTTTACTGATAACATCAGGTTTTTTTCATCTTCCCCCCATCAAGATTGTCACAATTTTGGCCGGTGTAATGAGTGTACACCTTGAACTTTTCATTCTTATTTGTATTTTTTCTAGAGGCGCTCGTTTTTATCTTCTCGCATGGCTGATTAAACATTTTGGACAAAAAGCAATGAATTTTCTAGTACAGCATTTCAAATGGATTATTCTCATTGGTTGTGTTAGTCTCGTTTTAATTTATGGGATTTTCATAGCTTTTTTAAACAAAAAGCTTTTATAAGGAACAGACTTAATGGCGTGCCTTTTGTCTTCTCACCCACTTTTATACAAGCACCTTCATCTTGAACCCAGCAGAAAAGAACAAAGTTTATGGGCTTTTTTTCTCGCTTTTTGTTTGTCCGCTACAATAGGTCTTGCCCTTGGTTTTGAATATTTTGGAGGGTATCTTCCTTGCGATTTGTGTCTCATAGAGCGTTTCCCCTATTATGGGGCCATACCCTTTTTGCTCTTAGCAGGTTTTGGGGCATATTTTTTTCGCATAACTGCTTGGATACAACTTTTATTTTTGTGTGTTTTTGTCTTAATGTGTATAAGCCTTGTTTTAGCCGTTTATCATGCAGGTGTTGAATATGGCTTTTGGGCAGCTCCCCTCAGTTGTGGTTTAAGCGCAGTCAGAAAAACCTCAGACATTAACCAGCTACTTAACCAATTAAACAACATTCATCCCCCTTCTTGTTCTGAAGCATCCGCACGCTTTCTTTTTCTTTCATTTGCCGGCTGGAATGTCGTCTCAAGCCTATTTTACATGCTTATTAGTTTTTATGTTGCCTCAAAAGGGCTCTTTTCAAGCAATAAAAAACTCTAACCATAAAATAGAAACAAAACCGCATGCACTCGTTCTCTCCAATCGTTTTCCCCTAACCAACACCCTCCAGTCACCAATCACCACCCAAAACCACCCACCGCCAAACCAACCCACCAACACCAACGAGTCACCAACATCCCACCTATCACCAACATCCCTCCTCTAGCGTTGTACACAAAAGACAAAAATAAGCAGATATATCCATTTTATGGTTTCACCTCTCTGTACTTATGAGCAACATTTTGATAAAAACCCGTGATAGAAAAGCCGTAAAATAATAAGTGAGGGGACCGATAAATATAAATGGTCTGCTATGGCTGAAGATAAGAACACAGCGCCTTCTACCCTATCACCTATTTCCTTAGATATAACCAAACTTGAAGAACCATGTGTTATGATGGAACATGATCATAATGCATGGCGCGAGCATATAAGAGAAACGGATTTAAATGCTCCTTACAAAAAACCACCTCACATAAAACCACGAATCAAATCGGCACCACGCATCAGACAAGTTTTTTGGTGCGATTTTCCTCATGATTCGATACTCCCTGAATTTTGGAAAAAGCGGCCTGTTTTAGTGCTTTCTAAGAATGCAAAATTATATGGAAATGTGACAGTTTTACCTTTTTCAACGAAATCACAACCCAATAATCCCGCTGCGTATCCAATACAATCTCCCATAGAGAATAAAAAAGCATGGATTATCTGCAATTATGTCACAACAGTTTCTGTAAGTCGTTTAAGTTGCTCACGTACCGTTCCAAGGTTATCCTGCGAAGATTTTCATAAAGTTGTAGCTCTGATGCTCAAATATTTACCGCATTTACAGTATTGACTTTTGAGAAAAATAAGTGTACCTATATCAGCATACACGGCATCAGTAATGGTGGCCGCTTCCCCGAAAGGGGAGATAGGAACGAAGGAGTGGGAAACCGCTCCTTTCGTCATTTTTAGTATTTTTTTTGAGAACTTTTTAGCCATTTTTTGCAACCTTCCCTAGAACATATCCAACATTCATTCTCCACCGTTGTTGTTTTGAAATATCTGCGATTTTGGGTAAGAAGAAGGCACTCTCCGTACTGTTAATCCGGTAAAGTTTCCCATGGAGATTACCGTGATGTTGTACATATTTATCATTTCATTGCACAAAAAACCGTGCTGCCGTTGCTTAAACTTTATATGATTTGCCGCAATGGGAATATCTTTCCAAGATTGAAAAAAACATTTTCATAATTTGGCATAACAAACAATCCCTTGTTCTTCGCGCTCTTGAAGTGTTCAATCGCTCAATTTACCAAAAGATATTCGACCTCACAACTTGTTTATTTACGTCCCTCAATACGGATGAAGCGGATGAAAAAGCCAGCATTTTTGAAAAGAAAAAAATAGTAAAGAGCATTTAATGATTCAAACGCTTTAAGACTACACAGAATACTCCATTCATCTTTGAACGCATCTGTTTCTGTAAAGAAAGCTAACAATGCTTATGTAATCTGAATAATATTAGTTTACTTACCATATGATAACCGATTGATAACGATAACGCTAAACACAGAACTTATATCACCAAACCGCAAAATAGTGTTTTTACGATATAACAAAGAAAATTCTGTAGTAAAACAGAAATCAACACCCAACCGATTTCTATCTCTTCACCAATAACAATTGTTTATTGCCCTAACCACATTATTTCACCGGTCACACGACCTAACATAGCTTTTGCAGATAGACTTTTCTTCCTCTTCTCCGAAAAACGATATATGTTAAGCTATTTGGGGATTTACTGCTAAATTGCTAATGCTTGCGCTTTGAATGCCTTTTTCTCGCCGTATAAAAGGTAGATAAAAAAATAATTTCGTTTATCAGCTTTATTTTAAAGACACACCTATTTTTTACAGGATGCGTTCTCCCCTCTATCAGCCCTATCGCATTTAATACACTTGTCGTTTCTAAACATGAACAACCAAGCATCAGAGTGGAGCAATAGACTCTCATCACTTTCATGGGCACTTGCATTGACAAGAGATAAACAAGAGTATTGATCATCACACACGGAGCAAAAATCTATAGCGACTACGCCATAGACTTTCGCCACGCACGGGTTATTCTTAGAGCATATTTATGATGAGATAATCATTTATGACATTCTTTTTGTTGCGCCACAGAACGGGTTTTGCTAACCAGTTTTACTATTGTGCAAATTTTTCAAGAGAAATCCTCACTCGCTCATAGATGACAAGATTTCTTTATGGAGAGCGCACATGGCGCTCAGTTTTGACCTTTTCCATAACAACGATAAGTTCAAACTTTAACCAACACGATAATAGACCTACTCTAAACGATTTACGCACCACCTCATCCGCAGCACATTGCCAAATATCCGTACATTTCCCCGAAAAATTTTCACACTTTTACGCATAGTAAAAAAAAGATTAACTTTAATCATGTTACTCTCCTTAAATTGACAACGGATTGCAAAATGCCCAAAAAAATCAAACAAAAATAGAGAGGTACGTTACGAAAACTACAGGGTAAATTTTACTGCCCCAAAATGTCTATTTTCCCCGTCTGAACCGTCAGAGGAACACTATAAAAATTATTTTCATTGAAAAACAATTACTTATAATCTAGGGAAGAAAAGTAAAAAACTCCCCCAGAAAAAGAGATTATCTTCAAAATTATCAAAAAAAGCAGCACAATTTTAGTGATCTTTTTATTTTTTTTCTTTTGATAAAAGAGAGCTGGCAGGTGTCTTAGGCGCCCCTCCGGTAGGTTCCCAATTCGCAACAGCCGCTAATTCCTCAATAACATCCTTTTTTAACTTACCATTTTTCTTATTGTGTAAATCATATTGATCAGCATTCTGTTGCAACCATTTTGCAAGCGTTCCTTTAACAGTTTTACCACCCTCAACCTCACTCACCGCTTCCCATGCCGCAACAATAGCAGCAAGCTTTGGAGCATAACGTGGATGCGTTGGATCTTGAAACGCATAATATTTTTGGTCCTTAGTCTCAGCAGAATCATCCTCAGGGAAAAAAAATGGAGGGTACAGACCACGCGATGAAAGCCATTCTTTTAAATCATCAACGCGAACATATGAGGAATCTGCATCTATAAAATCCGAAAAATTATAGTACGACCATTCTATCTCTAATCGATTGCTTTTTCCCGCTTGAACGATAGCATGATAAGCTGCACGGAAATTAGCAGTTTTCTCTGATGATACGGAAAGGTTATCTTCGTAAATATCACTTTTTTCTGGTTCTAATTTGTTGACAAACAAATACTTTCCTGGATTTAATCCAACTATTAAAAGCGCTGCCTGCAGTATTGTTAGTTTTTCAGAAAGCCGCCAAAATTTCAAACCATCACTATTTTCCATATATGCTCCCTTTTTTATCTGCACAATTTCGCTCTTTTTTAAAAACATCAAAAACGTTTGTTAACGCATAGAGATTATGCACTTCTCACATTTCAACTCATCCCATACTTTAAATAAAAACACAGCACCCACACCCCTCCTTGTGATACACAAGAAAATGATTTGAATTGTTTCAATATAAGAAGTTTTGAAGTGAGAGAATCCTACTGAATTTTGGGCTTTCATGCAAGATATCAGGCAAGTTACAAGGCGATAAATGCCCCTTCATAAAGCATAAATTTTTATGCGTGATCTCAAACAATTTAATATGGATAATATCTCTTCATTTATGCACTCCCACCCTTAAACCTGTCCCTGCAATTACAGCACAAAAGATAATTCGTTACACGCTAACAAATCCACCTAAATGCAAAAGCTGTAACAACGCTAAAATGCGCGTAAATATCATAAGAATACTGTCTTACACCTCCACAAGTGGGATCAAGTGGCGTAAAACTTTACAATAAAATGCCATGCCTATAATGAACCGTGCTAAAGACTGTCACAACACTGGGAGCTAAGGTGTACGATGATGCCGGCTTGCTCTTTTATGAAGCGTAAAGATTAAGAAGACTCAATGGAGTTTATATTATTTCATGGAAATTTTGTCGCTCTACCCTTCTATACTCTTCACAGGGGCCCCCTCGCGAAATGGGCTTTTATCCCTTGAAAAAGATCTCTTTTTAAAGAATCATTTCAAAGTCCAAGAGCTGTTACAGTCTTTTGAACGCATCAAATGAATGATGATGCTAGCTTATTCCTTTCCTATATTCTCGAGCATCAATACATTGAAATACTTCATTGAAACGCCCCTTTAGCAAAATAAAGCACATTGTCTCTTAAATTTTTTCACGCAATTATTTCTTTCATGCGCCCCTGTCGTCTCCATTTGATAAATCTCCTTGTACTTTCTCAGCATCCCAGCACCTTTTTTCTCAGTGCAACCTTTTTGTAATTTGTCAGTTTTTAACTTTTAGATTGACTTTTGGTTTATTTTTCTTATGTTTTAGAATTATTCTAAAGTGCAAAGGAACAGAAAATGTTGAAATTGTTTTTTTCATTTGTACAACGTAAAGCTCTGTCCTTTCGTTCAGCACAAAACGTGATGCTTAAAGCGCTCAAATTAAAAGAGCAACATGCGGCGCTCTATTTAAAATATGCAAAAGCTCTAGAACCTTATTCCTCTAAGGAAGCCGCGGTTTTTACCGCCATGGGGCTTCAAGAGCTTAAAAATTATAAGCAACTTTTGTGTCTTTCTTGCCATAATCGTGCAAACACTATCGGTTCGTTATGTGACAAAACTTCTCTTGTGAAAGGCAAGAGCCGCCATCCATCCCAAAAAACAATAGCGGCAAACCACACCATAAAAAAACCTTCGAAAACGCAAAGACAAACACTTTTGACTTGGATTCAACCAGGTCTTGCAGGATTAATGGATGGCTCTGTCTCGACCCTTGCCCCCATTTTTGCCGCAGCTTTTGCCACGGGAGACACGCACCAAACTTTTTTGATAGGGCTCTCAGCTTCAATTGGTGCAGGACTTTCAATGGGTTTCACAGAAGCAGCCCACGATGACGGAAAATTATCAGGGCGTGGTTCGCCATTAAAAAGAGGTATTGCCAGCGGCATTATGACAACATTAGGAGGATTAGGCCATACTCTTCCCTATTTGATCAACTCTTTTTATGTAGCAACAATTATTGCTTTTATCATTGTTTTTTTCGAACTAGGCGCCATCGTCTGGATTCAGAACAAATTCATGTCAACTCCCTTTTGGCGTGCATCGTTACAAGTTATTATTGGCGGAGCGCTCGTTTTTGCTACGGGTATCTTCATTGGTAGTATTTAAAACAAACAGCATGAAAAATAAGCATTTCCCATACAAAACAAGCAGCAAAACCCATCGTCCCATCTATAGATTTTTCGCTGCTTGTTTCAAACGGAATCTTTTGTTAGAGTTGTGTTTGTTTTTTCTATTTTGGAGATGCTTTGACCATGCCTTCTACGCACCTGAACAGCCAAAAGAGTCCTTCTTCCTCGAATGCATTTCCTTCTCCCCCTCCACAACAAATAACCTTATCGATCCAGCGTCTTGAGCATGGACAAGGTTTAGAACTTCCTCACTACGCAACGGCTGGTTCTGCGGGTCTTGATCTACGGGCAGCAATTAGAGAAGAAGAAACGCTTGTTCTTGCCCCAGGGCAGCGCGCACTCATTCCAACGGGTCTCATTTTTCACCTTCAACCTGGTTTTGAGGCACAAATACGCCCACGCTCTGGCTTAGCCTTAAAGCACGGCATCACATGCCTCAACACTCCAGGAACGATTGATAGTGATTACCGTGGTGAAGTCAAAGTTCTTCTTATCAATTTAGGCCAAGAAGACTTTTCTATCCAACGGGGAATGCGCATTGCCCAAACAGTCATCGCCCCCGTATTCCAAGTCAAAGTTTGCGCTATTGAACCAGAGCAAAATACCCAAAGCCATAACGAGAGCCGTGGAACAGGAGGTTTCGGTTCAACGGGACATACTTAAGAAGCTCTGAAAAAATCACTCCCCTCAAAATATAACACTCGCTTATTCTAACTACTCTTTCACTGAAAGTCTTTCGGGCTTTTAAAGTATAGAAGGAGTGCGCTTTTGCTTTCAAAGTTTTTTTACCAAACACCCCTCTAAACGATCATCCTTACTCTTCCTCTGTCTCTTCTCAATCTTCACATGCCCTAACTTTATCCCTTCAGCGTCTTGCACTTGGAGCAAGGAAACTTCTTCACTACGCAACGACTGGTTCTGCCGGTCTTGGATTTACAAGCAGCAATTGGAGAAGAAGAAACGCTTGTTCTTGCCCCAGGGCAGCGCGCACTCATTCCAACGGGTCTTATTTTTCACCTTCAACCTGGTTTTGAAGCACAAATACGTCCACGCTCTAGCTTAGCCTTAAAACACGCCATCACATGCCTCAATACTCCAGGAACGATTGAGTGTGATTATCCGGAAGTGAAGTCAAAGTTCTTCTTATCAATTCGAGCCAAGAAAACTTTTCTATTTAAACGGAGAATGCGCATTGCCCAAACAGTCATCGCCCCCGTATTCCAAGTCAAAGTTTGCGCTATTGAACCAGAGCAAAATACCCAAAGCCATAACGAGAGCCGTGAAACAGGAGGTTTCGGTTCAACGGGTCATACTTAAGAAGCTCTGAAAAAATCGCTCCCCTTAAAATATAACACACACTTATTCTAACCACTCTTTCACTTAAAACCCCTTGGGCTTTTAAAGTGTAGAAGGAGTGCGCGTTTACTACTTTCAAAGTTTTTTCACTAAACGCACTTCTAAACAATCATCTCTCAATTACGTTTCTTGTACTACACAAAACTTCATTATCACCGGATACCCCTCCCCCATAACAAAAACATTGGCATTAACCATTAAAAGCTCACACACCGCTTGTAATGTCGACAATCTATATATCATATTGATTTATAATAATGAATTGTCTTTCAACTTAAATGAGAGATCTCAATACTGTAAGATTGTTTCATTGCAAATCTATTTATATTAAATCAATCAAAAGCATGTCTCTCACGTTCCAAACGTGGCTAGCATGTGGATAAAAACTGGAAAAATGCCTATAATGAATACTTGTACTCAGCACTGTCACAACATTGGGAGAAAATATAAATACGATAATGGTGCTCGCTTGCTCTTTTGTTAAGCATAAAGATAGTGAGGTTCAATAGATTTTTTATTATTTTACGGGAGCTTTACCGTTATACCATTTATAAACACCGTCGCAAAAAGGGCTTTAAAATGTATTAAGACACACAACAATCACCCTTGGCTGTTTTTCTTGATCGCACCTCTTGAGGCAAGATGAGCAGTGCTTAATCCTAAAAAAACCGATTCAATATATAAACCCCCTGCATAATATAAACCCCCTGCATATGCCTCCCCTGCGTAATATCAAACTCATCCGTATTGGGTTTAATAAATCCACGACAAAACCCTCATCAATTTCACTCTACGACTTTGAGTCATATGCTTTGCTTCCTGCAACAAAGGCTATTTTTATCACTGGTCAGAGGGCATCGGCTGGAATATTAGCGTTTACCGCAGTGCCCGTTATTACGGCATTCACATGCCCCACAACGTTACCACCCGCGCTACCACCCGCTCCATCGACAGCAACGTCCGCTACCCCTGTTGTTTTATTATTGATCTCACCTCTTGAGGTAAGATTGGTAGAGTTTTGCAATCCTACAAGACCGATTTTATTATATCCAGCCATGCGTATTTGATTTAATAAATCGATGACAGTACCATAATCAATTTCGCTATCGGCTTTGATTAAAATTTTTGTCTCTAAATTTTGCGTAGTTTCCCTCAACAAAGCTTCTCTTAAAGCTGCCTGTTCTACAAGATGATCACCAATGTAAAGAGAACGATCTTTTTGCAAAGTAACATAAAGGGGTTCATCAGACTGAACCACTGAAGGTGCTTGAGTTATAGAAGGAAGCTGAACGGGAATGGCAGATGTTGCCAAAGGCGCTGCAACCATAAAAACAATAAGCAACACCAATACAACATCAATAAAAGGAGTCACATTGATTTCGCTTTGCAACCCACTCTCGTCTATATCCCAATCATTATTAAGGCTTGCTTTCATTTTTTATGACTTTTCTGTTGTCTTTGTCTATCAAGTTCACGGCTCAAGAGCCTTTCAAGAGCCGCAGCGATATCACCTAAATCATTGCGATAACCACTCAAAGCACGCATAAGGCTATTATACATAACAACGGCGGGAATAGCTACAAAAAGCCCAATAGCCGTTGCGAATAAGGCTTCAGCAATTCCAGGCGCCACCACATCAAGTCGCGTTGTTTGAGACTGAGCAATCCCAATAAAAGAATTCATAATTCCCCAAACAGTTGCAAAAAGACCAACAAAGGGAGCAATTGCGCCAATAGTTGCAAGAACAGCGCTTCCACATGCAACACGGCGTGTAGCAGCCAACAAGCAGCGTGACAAAAGTGAATGAACCCTTTCTTTTAAACCTTCATGAACATCGCGAGCCTTAGCATCGCGAACATCGCGGGAAACATCTTCATATTGATTGCTCTCCTCATAAAAGAGAATATCTTCAATCGTTTGTGCACTTTCCCCTGCACTGGTTTTTTCACCAGAGCTTTTATTTATCCCTTCAGGAGCAGAAAAATGAACCTGTTGTGTAGAAAGATACACCTCTTTAAGAACTTCTTTGAGAAAAAACACCCCAGCCCCTTTGCTTTCTTTCAAGCTAGCTGCCAAACGCGTAAGAGTCTGAGCATTAAGAACCAATTGAAGTTCATGACGTACTCTTCGTTTTACCAAAGTGATCTCAACAATTTTCACAAAAGCAATTGTCCAAGACATAAGTGAAGCAAGTAACAAAATAATGATAACGGCTTTCACCACCCAATCAGCAGCCATAAACATAGAAAGAGGAGAAAAATCATGCACTGTCAATACAGAAGACATATTATCTAAAGGGACTGTTTTATCTAAAGGGACTGTTTCAGATTCCATTTTTATCTCACATTCTTGTGCTCTTATCTTTATTTATGAGCTGGATCGTCACCCCGCACAGCATCACTGTTCCACAATGCCACTACCCTTTTAACGTCGCTTTCGCATTCCTCTTAAGAAAGAAAACTTGATAAATCAAGTATAGTTTTATTCCACAAGCTCTCTCTTATTCTAAAGAAATCACTCAAGAAATTTTTCTCTAACAATTCAACAAGTTTATCTTACTCAATCAATTTATTGCATAAATTAGGCAAAATGATAAACTTACAAGAAATATTGCATATAATATTTTCATTTATAAGAATAATTTATCATCGTTCCTGTTGAATAAATCCCTCATATCGCAAAGCTTCTTTCATTTCAGCGGCTCTTTTAAATCCAACAAAATAATTTCTTTCATGGAATAAGCAGCAAAAATATCATAAAATCCTTGGAGAAAAGGATATGCACTTCTCTAACAATCAGTGCACTAAAGTACCTTCTATCCAAATAAAAATATACCTTTTTTTAAAAAAGAACGATCGCAATATCTTAAACTGACCAAAAGTATAATGGGAGAGCGCGATTAGCCCTCAAATACATAGAGAGCAAAGAACAGAAATAGCATTTTCTTTTTCTTCTGCAAAAGCATAAAAATGACATTACTTCTGCCGCAAAATCACAATAACCATGTTTTTTATCTGTCACAAGCCCAAAAAATAAGCCTCAACACGCTTTTTAAAAAAACTTTTATAAAAAAACTGTGCCATGAGAAACTGAAGAATGGTGCTAAATTCCTGCAAAAGCATAAGACAATTTTCAACCGATGTAATCCTTTACGAACAGAGCATATTGTATAGGAAAGATTTATTTTATCAAAAACAGTTTTAAATTCGACAAAGTGAAAGGAACCAAAAAAAACTTTTGGCGTTACTCAAGCAGTGAAAATTTTCACTCCAATGCAAATGATCACTATGAACACACCAATGCAAATATAATGAATCAAGAGGGAAAAATATCATGGCCCATAATAAAACAACACAGCACGATAAATCAGCCGTAGAAAAAGACCTACAAGGACAATTAGAAACGTTACGCACTGAAATTTCAGGGATTACCTCAACCCTAACAGATCTTGGTGCAAACAAATTCAACGCCGCCAAAGACAAAGCGGAAAAACTATATCACTCAGCGAAAGAAAGTGGTGAAGACATGATGTCTCAAGCAAAAGAAAAAATCAGTGATCTTGAACAAACCATGAATCAATGCGTTCGCAAAAATCCTGGTAAAAGCGTTTTGTTTGCTGCAGGGGTTGGTTTTATTCTTTCTCAATTACTGCGTCGTTAAGCAATGCATAAGTTTATCGCTCCTCTTTTAAACCATCTTGTCGGTGGAGGGCTTAAAAGCACAGTCAAACAAGTACGCCTTCAAGCAATTTGCTATGGGTTTATTGGCATTTCATTCTTCATGTCTTTGCTTTTTTTATGTATCATCGTTTTTATTGCGTTATGTTCTGTTATGAAACCTCTTGCCGCCGCTAGTATCATGTTTTTAATTTGTCTTTCTCTTGCAGGATTAGGTCTTATTATCAATCGTGTTCTCAAGGCTTATCAACGCTATGACCAACAAAAAAAGACAGAAGAACAACGCCAAAAACTCATGACAGACGCGACCGTTTCCAGCCTTGCAGCTCTCAGTCAACATTTCCCTTTTGCCAAATTGAGAGTTCCCATTCTCGGACTTGTAACTTATTTTCTATGGAAAAAAGATAAAAAAGACCGCTTTTCAAAGTAAAATATGTAAAGCTGTCACTCTAATCCCCCCAATGTGCTTTCTTTTGCTATAAAAGAAAGCACATCTTTTTCATCATAGTCTCTTTAGCTTCTTCAAGTTCCTGAAAAGAAATCCCCTTTATTTTCGCTAAAAAATCCATGGATCCGATTAAATCTCTTTCAGATTGCAATCCATGTTTCATGAACATAGCAACATGAGGCAAAGCTTGCGTTAAAAATTCTGATTTGATTGGAAGCAATGTAGTGCTTTTTGAAGATAGGGATAATTCGCTTCTACCTTTCTCTATTTTTTCATAAGCCTTTTTTTCATGACCAAAGGTCATGTTATTGATTTGAGTGTGTTCAGATTTTTCTGAACACTCGTTTTTGTTACAATTACAATCATAGTTAGGGGTTGTATGTTCTATGTGTATCTTGTCAGCAAAATGCCTGTATCTTGTTTTTGATGTTTTTGCTTTAAAAATCTTTCTAAAATCCACTCAAAAAGACCTATCGCTTTGTGCAATTTTTCCACCAAAGCTTTAGCCGGCCACCCAATAATATGAATGATTTTTTTGCATTCTAGAAAAAAGCAATAACATAAGCGGTGTCACTTCCATTTCAGCGTAAGAGGTTTTTATTTGACGCACCAATCCGTTCTATCAAACTTATGTAAATGTGATCATTTCTGATTAAATATACTGTTGATTTCCTGCTTCTTTGAGGCTGGT